>CALGGL010000109.1 GCA_937915975.1 uncultured Lachnospiraceae bacterium
CAGCTTATCCTGATACGGTCTGTTAAGCTCCCTGCCCGAGGTCTGATATACGCTTTCCGGCACTTCAATCTTCTGCGGGTCAAGTGAAGCAAGCAGGGCGATAATCTCCTCCCTGCTTTTTTTATACTCAATTACAACATCTGCTGTTCTCTCATACACCTTAACCAGACTTACCATATCATTTGATGCAAGTATGTATTCTAACCCGTCTGCCTCCCTGATGGTAAGATGGTCTTTCATAAGATGTACTCTTATACGATTTTTTATATCATGCTTTATAACACATTTCATAAAACTTTCCTCTGTCTGAATGCTGTCTTAGGTCTTAATAAAATTAAGCCTCAGCTACTGCCTCATCTTCGGATACAGCATCACCTATAATCTCTTCAGCATCCTTTTCATCGCGCTCTGCATTAATCTGCTTTGCCTCTGCATAGATATCCTCACAGTTTTCCTTAACTGTATTTACAGTCTTCATAACACAGTCCTTTGCACGAAGCGTTGCCGCCGTAGCATGGGTGTAAACCTTCTTTGCATCCTTACTTGATAAAATCTTAATACCTGCGGTACCAAATAATACTCCTGCTGCAAATGAACAAAACTTTCCACAAAATGACATATTATTCACTCCTATTCATATATTTTATGTTGTTATTGACAACATTATTATTGGGTTAGTTACTTAGAACTAATCTGTTTTTGATTTTATCACTTTCAAATGTTTTTTTCAATGGAATTATATCAATACTTTCAAATTCCTTTTTATGTCGAAATATGTAATTTCTTCTTTACTTTTATCCTCTATTATTGTATATTAATTTCATAAACAGGTTATTTCTATAAATTGAACACCCATCCTTTCAATTTCTACTCTCCTGTTTACTTACCAAAGATAAAAGAAATTAAGACTATACGTATAAAGGAGGATTCTTTATAGGTTTTATTTTGTTGTAATTAAATATTGGCGATGTTACAATATCTGTAACTATATAAGATTTCTCCTTTTTGATAAAGGAAGGTCTTTATTGACTTTCTCTAATTATTAATAACTATTAGAGGAAGGTGAATTATATGGAATTTATTTTCAAAACTTTTATTTTAGACAAACAGGAATACGCAAAAATAATGAGTGAAATTAACACCAACTATATGAGATATGTCAATAAACCTTTTCCAATACATATTTCTCATGAAGTTGGAAAAGAAAGCAAGGCATATTTATATTATTTTGAAAACCATGGTTATAATAATTATAACATTTATATGAAAATTCCTGTAGAATAAGGAGGTTATCAAATGAAAGAGCTTGAATCATTACTAAACAATGTAAGTGATACATATGAAGACTTTATAACAGGTATAATGCAATATGCACGTAAAAAGCAATCACGTTTAGATGCTGTGTTAGGATTTATCAAGGAACATCCTAATGCTACATCTTCTGATATTGTTTACTTTGTATCCATTCAACCTGACTTTTAAGAAGATGCTGCCAAACAGAATGTTCCGATAGATAATGCAGTATAAATAGAAACGGGAGGAAAAATTTCCTCCCGTTTCTTACTCCAATTATTTTTATAAAGCAATTCCTTAATTCTATCACCTGATGTCGGTAATGACCCAATCATGTTCTTCATGCAAATATACATTATTGCAGTACGGACACTCTTTTACATTTCGTGCATCAAAGCTTGCACCGCACGACGGACAGCTTACGGCTGAAAAAGAAAAGCCAAGCTCGGTCCGATTCTTGATGTGCTTTCTCAAACGCATTCTGAACTTGTCTGATTTACTTTTGATTTTTCCATTCATGTAATGAAGGCAATCAAGATAAAGCGTGACATCTACATCACATATCCCGTCAATTATTTTACAGCCGTCAATATTGAAATTGTAAAGCTGTGCTTCAATGATGTCTTTTGCTTTTTCGGGACACTGACACTTACAGCAGGCAAGCTCTGTAGCGTCCTTGCTGTAAACAGCCATTTTAAACAAAGACGTTATTTTATCACGAAAATATTCGGATGAAAACTCAGGATCATTCTTTTTAATCTTATTTGCGTAAAAAAGCGTTGATGCTGTTTTTCCTCCGCCCCTTAGATCCTTGCCCATAAGTGCGAATACCTCAAACAGCTTTTTGAATACAAACAGCATGATGCCGATCATACCTCCGCATAATAAACCACCAAAAATTTTGCTGACAATATTCATTGTCGGACTTTGGCTTTGACCTGCGAACAAGCCGAATATCATCCCGATTATTATCATCGGTATGGCACTCGCTATTATAAATGTCATAAGTTCACGCTTGTTTTTTGCATTCTTTTTAGTTTTATCCTCATTTTCAGAAACAAAAAAGTTCATTACCTTCGGATACAGCTCGCTCATGAGAAAATGCGAGCCACAGTATTTACAGCCGGATTCGAGTTCGCCCAGCGTAGACGGTGCACCGCAGTGTGGACAGCACAATGGCATCGAAGCGCTAGGCTGAACATCCGTCTTCAAATTCTGGATCACCGTACTAAGGCCGATATCCGTTGTATTTTTATAGATTGAATTCTGATTGCCGCCAATACTTCTTGTCAAATTCATATTTCCGCCGATTATGCTGTTTGTAAATATTCTGTCGCTGAAAGAAACGCCCCCGACATTTGTTCGTGTTGATCCCTCGCTTTTGATATTGCATTGCATATCAAGTCCAAGCGATTCCAGTTTCTGTCTTTGCAGTTCTAAAGTAAATCGTAAATCCTGACCTGCAAGCTCGGGAAGTTCTCCTTTGTTGTACCAGTCTGACATCTGCCTTACAAATGCTTTGTACGGCTCAGCCAGATCAGAGTTTTCAGTTATATGAAAGTCCGGTATATTCATGTGTTAATCCTCTTTTCAAAATATCCCCTTCAGCCTCTCCATAGCTTCAGCAGTTTTTTCGTGATTTGAAAATGCAGTAAGTCTGAAATGTCCTTCGCCATTTTCACCGAAGCCTGCACCCGGAGTTCCGACGATATTGGCTTTTTCAAGCAGCAAGTCGAAGAAATCCCAGGACTTCATACCGTTAGGACAGGTAAGCCAGATGTAAGGTGAGTTCTTTCCGCCTGTGTATTTTATGCCAAGCTCATCAAGAGCTGACATGATTATCTTGGCATTTTCTCTGTAGTAATCTATGTTTGCCCGTATCTCCTTTTGTCCTTCCTCTGTAAATACCTGCTCGGCACCCTTTTGGACTATATATGAGGTTCCGTTAAACTTGGTGGTCTGACGTCTAAGCCAGAGCTTGTTAAGGCTAAAACCGTCAAAGGAAAGCGTATTAGGAACAACTGTATATCCGCATCTTGTTCCGGTAAAGCCTGCTGTCTTTGATAAGGAGCAAAATTCTATGGCGCAGGTCTTTGCACCCTCTATCTCGTATATGCTTCTTGGAACATCCTCGTCAACTATAAATGCTTCGTATGCCGCATCGTAAAGGATAACCGATGAATTAGAATTTGCAAAATCAACCCATTTCTTAAGCTGCTCACGGTTATATGCCGCACCTGTAGGATTGTTAGGTGAACAAATGTAGATTATGTCAGCCTTCTTTTCTTCATCCGGCAAAGGAAGAAATCCATTATCTTCATTGGCATCGATATATATAATATTTCTTCCGTCCATGGTGTTGGTGTCAACATATACAGGATATACCGGATCGGGAACTAGTACCGTATTGTCCTTGTCAAATATATCAAGGATATTTCCCACATCACTCTTTGCACCGTCTGATATAAATATCTCATTCTTATCAAGGCTTACACCGTAGCTTTCATAGTATCCCTTAACTGCCTCCTGCAAGAATCCGTATCCCTGCTCCGGACCATAGCCCTTGAAGGTTTCAGCCTTAGCCATATCATCAACACCACTGTGGAGTCCCTTAATAACCTCCTCACATAAAGGAAGTGTTACATCGCCGATACCCATACGGATAATATTTGCCTCAGGATGTGCTGCCTGGTACTCCGAAACCTTTCTCGCTATATCAGCGAAGAGATAGTTCTCCTTAAGATTGCCGTAATTTTTATTAACCTTAACCATAATCTATTCTCCTTATCATAATATTTCAAAACTTATATTCAATAAACTTGTGCGCTGTATCCTGACAGATAAATCATTAGTCAGGTACTCTGAGTCCGCCGGTACTTAGCGAATTGTATGATGATTATAATTACATTTACGAAGTAAAAATGTAATTATAATCGTCAGACAAGAGGTTAGTACCGCTGCGTGACGAGGGTAGCGAGAGCGTGCCTGACGATGATTTCATCTGTCAGGATGCAGCTTCATAGTCTTAAGCATCAATAGTAGAAATACCTATTGTTATTTCTTCAAGTACATCAAGTAGCACTCTTACTGTATCAAGTGAGGTAAACATCGTTACGTTGTTCTCACTTGCGCAGCGTCTTATGGATACTCCGTCACCATAATGGATTCCCGAAAGTATCGCACGGGTATTTATTACGTAGCTTACATAGCCCGAGCGGATAGCCTTCAAGATTTCCTCACTGCCCTCGCTCATCTTACCTCTCACTCTGGTTCTTATGCCGTGTTCCTTAAGAAATACTGCGGTTCCGACGGTAGCCTCTATGTTAAAGCCCATATCATAAAATCTTCTGACTATAGGAAGTGCCTCTTCCTTGTCCTCATCGGCAAGAGTAACCATAACAGTACCGTAGTTTTGAAGCTTTATTCCGGATGCGACAAGTGCCTTATACATGGCTCTGTGAAGCTTATCATCATAGCCTATCGCCTCACCTGTCGATTTCATTTCCGGAGAAAGATATGCATCCATTCCGTCCAGCTTTGCAAAGGAAAATGCCGGTGCCTTGACATACCATTTGTGCTTCTCCGGGGGGACCATTTCTGTAATCCCCTGCGCCTTCAGGCTCTGCCCCAGCATAACCCGGGTTGCAATCTTACATAACGGGAACCCGGCGGATTTAGACAGGAACGGAACACTGCGCGAGGCACGGGGATTGACCTCAATGACAAATACATTTTCATCTCTGTCTACAATAAACTGAATATTAAACAGCCCCACAATGCCGATGCCAAGCCCCAGCCGGGTCGTATAATCGATAATGACATCCTTCACATGCTGTGAAATGGAAAATGGCGGATACACGCTGTTGCTGTCACCAGAATGCACGCCGGTACGTTCTACCAGCTCCATGATGCCGGGTACAAAGACATCCTGTCCGTCACATACGGCATAGATCGGAAGAGCGTCGTGTAGGGAAAGAG
>CALGGL010000110.1 GCA_937915975.1 uncultured Lachnospiraceae bacterium
AGCTGTTCGTTTGCGAATGTACGATATATATTGGCAGGAGGATGAGGGATGCGCAAAAGTAGCTGTGATTACAGAATGATGCATAACTTAATGATGGTAACTATTTTTGTTCTTTGCACCATTGTGATGCAGGGTGTTTTTTGCATGTCCGCAAGGGCTGAGGAGGAAGTTGCTCTTCCTATTAGCGGAGTTGATGGGGATCTGAGTTGGTCGATTGATGATGAAGGTAAGCTCATAGTGAAGGGAAAAGGAGATTATCAGGTTTTTCAATCACTAAAGTATTTTCCTGATTGGAATAAATATGCTGAAAGTATTACCTCTGCCATTGTAAGTGTAGAAGACATTACCAATTTATCCAATTTTTTTGCTGGCTGCAAGAATATGACTAAAGTGGATTTGATAACCGGATTTCTTGGCTCCGGAAAGACTACATTTATAAGAAAATATGTGAAGTATCTGCTTGATAAGGGCGAGAGAGTTTGTATACTTGAAAATGATTATGGTGCTATCAATGTGGATATGATGCTTTTGTCCGATCTTGAAAGTGAAAACTGCGGTCTTGAGATGGTGGCAGGTGGATGTGATTATGATTGCCACAGAAGGAGATTTAAGACAAAGCTTATAACTATGGCTATGCTTGGTTATAACAGAGTAATCATTGAGCCTTCGGGAGTTTTTGATGTGGATGAGTTCTTTGATATTCTTCACGAAGACCCTTTGGATAGACTTTATGATATAGGAAATGTAATAGCCATCGTGAAGGCCGATCTTGAGGAGGATATGTCTCTTGAAGCCGACTATATGCTTGCAAGCCAGATTGCCGAGGCGGGGATGGTATTATTAAGCCGCACTCAGGAGGTTTCAAGGGAGCAGTGTAAGAAGAGTGTGGCACATATAAATGATGCTTTAAAAAAAATGAAATGTAACAGAATATTCAGGTATGATGACGATGGAAATATTTTGAATTCGGGAGTTGAGCATGCGGAGAATGACAGTAATAACAGTTATGATCTTATTGCCCGAGATTGGGATGAGTTAACTAAAGCTGATTATGAAGTGATAGAAAATTCAGGGTTCAAAACATATTCCTGTGAGAAAAAAATCTCTATGGATGATAACGGCTTTGATGCCTTATTCTTTATGAATTTGGATATGGATTTGAAGATGATAAATGCTGCCATAGAAAAGCTTTTTTCTGACAGTAATGTCGGCAGGGTGATTAGAGTTAAAGGCTTTGCAAATGAAAATGACAACTGGTATGAGATAAATGCAACAAAAAAGGAAATCTCGGTCAATCCTATATCCCATGGTCAGGATGTAATTATTGTAATAGGTGAAGACCTTGACAGAAATGAAATCGATAGATGTTTTTTGGCGAGATTCTCAACGATTAAAACGAGTTAAAGTTATGAAGATACGAAGAATTATATTTATAATTTTATCATGTATATGGATGACCGTGATATTTTGTTTTTCGGCGCGTGATGCTGATGAGTCGGAAAAGGACAGCTATAAGGTCGGTATTGCGGTAGGAAAAGTTGTTGTGCATGACTTTGAAAAACAGAGTGAAGAAAAACAGATGGAGTTTGCTAAAAAGATTGATCATCCTGTTCGTAAGGCTGCACACGCTACAGAGTATGCGGTGCTTGGTATGATATTAATCGGGGTATTTTATCCTGTTAAAAGGTATTATTTATACTCCCTGTTAATAAGTGTAATGTATTCCGTCACAGATGAGGTTCATCAGTTATTTGTACCCGGAAGAAGCGGACAGCCTCTTGATGTGATGATTGACAGTCTGGGTGCTCTTATAGGAACACTGATTATATTTATAATAATTAATCTGATGAATAAAAGAAAGAAGAAAATTAATTAGATATAATTTGATAATATAAATCCTACAACAAATCAAAATATCAGTTGACAACTAAAAAATAATATGATATTTTTTTCTAAACCGTTGAAGAAGAGTAAGTAGGTTTTACCTCTTTTCTTACAGAGAACTGTGGATGGTGGAATCACAGTAGGAAATGTAATTCCGAATGGACTTCTGAGGGCGAGCTGAAATGATTTTTTTCATAGTATGCAAGCCGGGGACGACTCCTCGTAAAAAATGTCAGCATATGACAGTATGCGTAAAGCGGGTGTTAATTACACCAAGCCGGGTGGCACCGCAGGAAATGAGATTATCCTGTCCCAGCAAAGAATTCTTTGCTGGGATTTTTTTTATGCGATAAGCCCTTCAAGCAGATAAACAATTTGCTTGCAAAAAGCATACTAAACAAATTTTATTATATTTGAAAGGAAGGTACAAAACTATGACAAATGAAATCCCTTACAAGATTTATCTTAACGAATCGGAGATGCCGAAGCAGTGGTACAATCTCAGAGCAGATATGGTTAACAAGCCTGCACCGCTTCTTAATCCGGGAACGCATAAGCCGATGACGGCAGAGGAGCTTGCTCCTGTATTTTGCGAGGAGCTTGTTAAGCAGGAGCTTGATGACACCACTCCTTATTTTGACATTCCACAGGAGATACTTGATTTTTATAAGATGTTCAGACCGTCACCTCTGGTACGTGCTTACTGTCTTGAGAAGAAGCTTGATACTCCTGCTAAGATTTATTATAAGTTTGAGGGTAACAATACAAGCGGAAGCCATAAGCTTAACTCTGCGATTGCTCAGGCTTATTATGCCAAGAAGCAGGGCTTAAAGGGTGTTACCACCGAGACCGGAGCAGGTCAGTGGGGAACGGCACTTTCTATGGCTTGTTCTTATTTTGACCTTGATTGTAAAGTTTATATGGTTAAGGTTTCCTACGAGCAGAAGCCTTTCCGTCGTGAGGTTATGAGAACCTACGGAGCAACAGTAACTCCTTCACCGTCAACTACAACTGAAATCGGTAAGAAAATTCTTGCCGAGCATCCGGGTACAACAGGAAGTCTTGGATGTGCCATATCAGAGGCAGTTGAGGTTGCAACCACTACCGAGGGTTACAGATATGTTCTTGGAAGCGTACTTAATCAGGTACTCTTGCATCAGTCTGTTATCGGTCTTGAGACAAAGGCTGCACTTGATAAATACGGTATCACTCCTGACATTATAATAGGTTGTGCAGGTGGTGGTTCCAATCTTGGCGGACTTATCGCTCCATTTATGGGTGAGAAGATTAAAAACGGTGCAAATTATCGTATAATCGCAGTTGAGCCTGCATCCTGTCCAAGCTTTACAAGAGGCAAGTATGCATATGACTTCTGTGACACCGGAATGGTTTGTCCTCTTGCTAAGATGTACACTCTTGGCAGCGGCTTTATACCTGCTCCGAATCATGCTGGCGGACTTCGTTATCACGGCATGAGTTCAACCTTATCACAGCTTTACGATGATGGTCTTATGGAGGCTGTTTCGGTTCCTCAGACAGAAGTATTTGAGGCAGCAGAGCAGTTTGCAAGAGTTGAGGGAATTCTTCCTGCACCTGAGAGCTCACACGCAATTAAGGTTGCCATAGACGAGGCACTTAAGTGTAAGGAAACCGGTGAGGAAAAAACCATAGTATTCGGACTTACAGGTACAGGTTATTTTGACCTCGTTGCATACGAGAAGTTCCATGACGGTAAGATGGATGATTATATTCCTACGGATGAAGAACTTGCAGCATCAATTGCAAAGCTTCCGGTAGTTGAATAAATAAAATCGTGTCATAGGGCCGGCCCCTTATCATATTTTATAGCTATACGAAAGAGAATAATAAGAGGATAGATAGAGAATAAACCATCGATTTGCTAAATCAAAGCACTCAGGAAACCATTCGCTTTTGATTTTACGCAAATCGGGTTAATTATTCTCTTCCTATCCTCTTATTATTTCTTTCTATATTGCATATGTGACAAGGTGACTGTCCCAATGCCAAGATTTGTGATATAATGAGATTATATTTATTTTGGAGTATAAGTTTATGGCGAATATTATGGATTACCTTGACTGGAGGGGAGATATTAGCTTTGAAGCCGCTCCTTTTAATCAAGTTGATAATTTAATACTTTCCGAGCTTGCTTATCTTAAATTGGATGACATAGTGCCTGTTCAAGGAACTGATAAAGGAAGCATTTCCGTATATAATGTTTGGAAGGATTATGTATATCTTGCCTGCGATCAGTCCGATCTTTCCTATGATCCGGCACCGTTGCTTGAAAAGGCAGCTCTTACCGAAAGATTCAAAAATGTAAAGCTTAAGGATTATCTGAATGTCTTTGATACAGACAGTCATATTCAGTTTGCTGCGGTCAGCTTTTACCTGGAGGATGATTTAATTTATATAGCATTTCGAGGAACAGACGGAACAATTGAGGGTTGGCGCGAGGATTTTAATATCAGTTACATGCGTGAGGTTCCGGGACAGATGGAAGCAGTTTCTTATGTAAATGATGTGGCAAAAGACTTCAGCGGGCGTATTATTTTGGGAGGACATTCAAAGGGCGGTAATCTTGCCGTATACGCGGGGGCTTTTTGCGATGATATATATAAGGATAAAATATTAAAGATATATTCCAATGACGGACCGGGATTTAATCGTGAAATTGCAAATACAAAGGAGTATAATGATGTGCTTGATAAGGTGGAAATGATTATTCCCGAGGCTTCTTTGGTCGGAATACTTATGTCCAATAAAAAAGATAAGCTTGTAGTAAAAAGTGATGAGTCAGGTGCCATGCAGCATAGTCCGTACAGCTGGCAGGTTTTGGGCACAGGCTTTTTAATTGCATCAAAGCAAAATACGACAAGTCTTTTGGCAGATGACACTCTTAATAACTGGCTTGATTCGCTTGGTGAGGATGAGCTTGAAAAATTCGTAAATGCATTGTTTGATATACTTGATGCTTCAGGTGCGACCACACTTTCCGAGCTTTCGGATAATAAATGGTCAGCGTTAAATGCAATGGTTAAGGCTGCAAAGGATATGGATAAAGCCACAAGAGATAACCTTATTATGGTTATAAAAAGACTTGCAAGCTCAGGCAAGGATGTCATATGGAATGAAGCAAAATCGGCATTCGATTCTGACAATAATAAATAATTGTAAAATATAAAAACAGGGGATGGCAAAATGTATTATTTTATAGTAAACATAAGCGGTGGAAGCGGCAAGGCGAAAAAAACATGGATAAGGGTTCGTGACGAATTAAAAAGAAGAAATGTGGAATACAAAGCATTTCGTACCAAAAGCTCCGAGCACGCAGGCGTGCTTGCAGGAAAGATTTCCGAGCTTTCGGATGATGATATACATATGGTAGTAGTGGGTGGAGACGGAACCATAAATGAAGTTTTAAATGGCATAAAAGATTTTGAAAGAATAACATTTTCGGTTATTCCATCCGGCTCCGCAAATGATTTTGCAAGAGGACTCGGTATATCAAAGAATCCTGTAATAGCACTTTCAGGAATACTTGATACATCAAAGGAAAGTCAAAGGATAGATATAGGGTGTGTAACTTCCTTCGGCAGAAAAAAAGATAATAATAGTGAAAATGAAACAATTGATAATTCGGCAGAAACAATAATTAATAGAAGATTATTTGGAATCAGCAGCGGTATAGGTCTTGACGCAATCGTTTGCAAGAAAGCACTTGATTCAAAGATTAAAAATGTTTTGAATAAGCTTAATCTTGGTTCTCTGACTTATATAATCCTGACAGTCATAAGCTTGTTTACCATGGATTACATAGACGCTGAAATTGAAGTGTATGACACATATAACAGGGAAGATAAATCAGATATTTTAGCTTTAAAGGAAAGAGAAGATATAGGAGATATTTCAACTTTTAAGGAAAAGATAATTAAAGAAGATACATTGGTTTTAAAAGAAAAAATAAACTTGAAGAAAATGATTTTTGCTGCGTTCATGAATGTTAGAGCAGAGGGCGGTGGTGTACCTATGGCACCGGATGCGCTTTATGATGATGGAAAGCTTTCTGTCTGCATAGCATCAGACATATCAAAGCTAAATGCCTTTACAAAGCTTCCGCTTCTTGTAATGGCAAAGCAGGAAAAAATTAAAGGCTTTAAACTTTTTGACGCATCAAAAATTGTCGTCAGGACAAAGCAGCCATCGGTTGTCCATGCGGATGGAGAATACGTCGGTGACGAAACCGAGATAATCATAGAATGTCTGGATAAAAAACTTAAATTAAAAAATTAACCACACACACCACACATTTTAGTCGTTTGCATAAAAATATTTGGAAAAATGAGTTTAAAATAAAAGTGGTTACAGTAACGTGAAAAGATGAGGAAAGTAAATCTCCGGCCGAAAGGTATAAAAAAGAGTGGTGTGCAACGTGAGCGAGAGTTAGAAAGTAAAACTCCGGCTGAAAGGTATAAAAAAGAGGGGTGTGCAACGTGAGCGAAAGCGAGAAAGTAAAACTCCGGCTGAGAGGTATAAAATAAGAGTGGTGTGCAACGTGAGCGTCAGCGAGTTGCACACCCCTCTTATTTTATACCTTTCAGCCGGAGAATCTTAAACTCAAGCTTCTATTTTTTCTGCAAGCTGCTCTCTTCGAAGAGCTTACGGTTATCTACTATACGGACAGCCTTTCCTTCACTTCTTGGAACACTCTTAGGTGCAACAAGATGAACCTCAACTGCTATACCAAGCATTGACTTGAGTGCTGCTACAAGCTTCTTTTCTCTGTAAGCCTTTTCAGCTTCGTCAGCCGGTGGATTGGATGGAAGCCATTCTACATCACATGCGATTGTATCGCTGTTTCCTACACGGTCAACAACAAGCTGGTAGTTAGCTTCATAACCGTTGTTAAGAAGAACTGTTTCTATCTGTGAAGGGAATACATTTACACCCTTTACAACCATCATATCATCACTTCTTCCAAGCGGCTTACTCATACGGATATGAGTACGTCCGCATGAACATTTCTCACGGGAAAGTACACATATATCTCTTGTACGGTAACGAAGAAGAGGGAAGCCCTGCTTTGTAATACATGAGAATACAAGCTCACCCTTTTCACCCTCAGGAAGAACCTCACCTGTCTGTGGATTGATAATCTCAGGGATGAAGTGGTCTTCGTTAACGTGCATACCACGCTGCTCTTCACACTCAAATGATACGCCCGGACCGCTTATCTCTGTAAGTCCATATATATCGTATGCCTTGATGCCAAGTGATTCCTCAATGTTGTGACGCATTTCCTCGGTCCATGCCTCGGCACCGAATATACCTGCTTTTAACTTTATCTGATCCTTCACACCACGTTCTGCGATGCTCTCGCCGAGGTATGCAGCATATGATGGTGTACAGCAAAGAATTGTTGAACCAAGGTCTGTCATAAACTGTATCTGTCTGTCAGTGTTACCTGATGACATAGGAAGTGTAAGAGAACCAACCTTGTGTGAACCACCGTTAAGTCCGGGACCACCTGTGAAAAGTCCGTAGCCGTAGCAGACATGTACTACGTCATCCTTGGTTCCGCCTGCAGCAACTATTGCACGTGCACAGCAGGTATCCCATATGTCTATATCATCCTGTGTATAAAATGAAACAACTCTTCTTCCGGTTGTTCCGCTTGTTGATTGGATACGTACGCAATCTGTAAGAGGCACACCAAGCAATCCGTAAGGATACTGATCTCTTAAGTCGTCTTTGGTGATGAAAGGAAGCTTATGTAAGTCTTCAATTCCATGGATGTCATCAGGACTGATGCCTGCCTCATCCATTTTGTCATGATAAAATTTAACACTGTCATATACGTGTTTTACCTGTTTTACGAGGCGTTCGCTCTGAAGCTTCTTAAGCTCCTCAACAGGCATGGTTTCAATTTCAGGATTAAAATAATTTCCCATGTTTCGTCTCCTTGTTATTTTCTGATTAACAGCATATCAAATTATTATGTCTTGTTTTCCATTTTAATCTTAAGCTGTTTTTAATTGCAACTTCTACATTATAACTCGAAATAATACAATGTTGCAATACTTTTTAAAAGAAAAATTTAACACTTTACAGTAATAAAATAATAAATGTAATACTTGAATAATTCCCTGCAAAAAGGTATGATATGTATAGTATTTTTTTACGGAGGAGAAGACTATGGTTAAACACATTATCTTGTGGCAGCTAAAGGATGAGCTGTCGGAGGAAGAAAAAAAGAATGTTATGGCAGGGATCAAAGAAGGTCTTGAGGGGTTGAAGGGAGTGGTTCCCGGTCTTATAGAGATACATGTTCAGACTGAAAAGCTTGCATCTTCAAATGCGGATGTTTTGCTTGATTCCACATTGGAAAGCGAAGAGGCATTAAAGGGTTATGCCGTTCATCCGGCACATGTAAATGTAGCGGATACCAAGGTAAGACCGTTTACAAAGTCAAGAGTATGTATTGATTATGAATTATAGACGATATATTTTTTATTGTTAATTGCTGTCGGTAATGAAGTTGATATTTTCTATAGAACGATATAAAACGGATTTAATCAGATTTATGAATCATATTTAAGGGGAAATGATAATAAAAAGAATACAATAAAACTATAAAAAGTGAGGATAAAAAAATGAGCGATTTTTCAATTAATACGAAATGTGTACAGGGAGGATATCATCCGGGAAACGGAGAGCCAAGACAAATTCCTATAATTCAGTCAACTACATTTAAGTATGATACAAGTGAGGATATGGGTAAGCTTTTTGATCTTGAAGCTTCGGGATATTTTTATACCAGACTTCAGAATCCAACCAATGATTATGTGGCTGCAAAGATAGCAGAGCTTGAGGGAGGAACGGCAGCTATGCTTACATCCTCAGGACAGGCTGCATCATTTTTTGCATTCTTTAATATCTGTGAGGCGGGTTCACATATAGTTGCTTCATCATCCATTTACGGCGGAACCTTTAATCTTCTTGATGTAACTATGAGAAAAATGGGAATTGAGACAACCTTTGTTTCTCCTGATTGCACGGAGGATGAACTTAATGCTGCATTTAAGGACAATACCAAGCTTGTATTCGGTGAAACAATTGCCAACCCTGCACTTACCGTTCTTGATATTGAGAAGTTTGCCAAGGCTGCACATGCCCACGGCGTACCGCTTATAGTTGATAATACATTTCCTACTCCTGTAAATTGCAGACCGATTGAGTGGGGTGCCGATATAGTTACACATTCAACGACAAAATACATGGATGGTCACGGAGCAGCAGTAGGAGGTGCCATAGTTGATGCGGGAAAGTTTGACTGGATGGCTTACAAGGATAAGTTTCCGGGACTTACAACTCCTGATGAGTCTTATCATGGAATCACCTATGCTGAAAAGTTCGGTAAGGAGGGTGCATTTATAACCAAATGTACTTCACAGCTTATGCGTGACCTTGGTTCAATTCAGTCACCTCAAAATGCATTTTTACTCAATCTCGGTCTTGAGTCACTTCATGTACGTATGCCGAGACATGTTGAAAACGGACAGGCTGTTGCAGAATTCTTAGAGCAGCATCCAAATGTAGAATATGTAAATTATCCGGGATTAAAGAGTAACAAATATTATGAGATAGCAAAGAAGTACATGCCAAACGGCGGATGCGGAGTGGTTTCCTTTGGAATTAAGGGTGGAAGACCTGCTGCCGAAGCTTTTATGAAAAAGCTTAAAATAGCAGCTATAGAAACACACGTGGCAGATGCCAGAACCTGTTGCCTTAATCCTGCAACATCAACCCATCGTCAGATGAACGATGAACAGCTTGAAGCAGCCGGAGTACCTGCAGGCTTAATACGTATCTCTTGCGGCCTTGAAGATAAGAAAGACCTCATCGCAGATCTCGCCCAGGCGCTTGAGTAAATTCCGTTTTATCGGGCAAGGGGAGTCAATTATAGAGCGGTATGCACGAAGCCGGCTATAAGCAAAGGTACACGCATAGCACGTTCGCACTCTTTGAAACCTGTAGGAGTACTAAGCTCATAAATGTATATTATTCTAAAGCAAACCAAGTATAAAATAAGGATACAAGGTGATACTTTTGCATAAATGCAAG
>CALGGL010000111.1 GCA_937915975.1 uncultured Lachnospiraceae bacterium
TATGATACAATAAATCCATTAATCTCCAATAATAGAGAGATTTTGGATATAGATAGTTTGATTTTTGAGCCTCTTTTTACGCTAACAAAAAAATATGAATTAGAACCATGTTTAGCGACAGAATGGTCTAAAAATGATGCTACTACTTACATTATTAAATTGGACACATCCATAAAATGGCAAGATGGCTCTTATTTAACATCTAAAGATGTTCAGTTTACTATTGATAGATTAAAAGAAGGAAATTCTGTATATAAGTCCAATGTAGCAAATATAATAGGCTTAGATGTTGTTGATGCTTCAACAGTAAAAATATTTTTAAATGAAGTAAGGGGGATATAGGATATGAATAAAAATCCATATAATTTAATTTTTGGTAAAGAACCTATTCAAACTATATCAAGAACTGCACAATCCTCTGAAATACTTATGTCATTTCAGGAGGAGCCGCCATCACAGCAGATATATATGATAACAGGAATAAGAGGCTGTGGTAAGACTGTATTTATGACAGAAATAGCAAAGGAATTGGGAAAAAACGATGAGTGGGTGGTTGTTGAACTTAACTCTTCACAGGACTTACTTACTGATCTTGCAGCCAGCTTAGGCAGTGAGAATAATCTGGCAAAAATTTTTAAAAATGCAAGTATAAATCTTTCTTTTTTTGGTATTGGATTAGAGGTTAAGGAAAGTGTTCCGATTTCTAATTTGCAGGTAGCACTTACCAAGATGTTAGAAAGCTTAAAGAAGCATGGGAAGAAGGTTCTTGTATGTATTGATGAAGTGACGGTTACGGAGCCTATGAAGGCTTTTTCAGGAGCATTTCAAATATTCATAAGACAAGATCTTCCTATATATCTCCTTATGACCGGTTTATATGAAAATATTAATAATCTTCAAAATGAAAAAAATCTTACATTCCTTTATAGAGCACCCAAGATTGAACTTAAGCCTCTAAATCTGGGAAATGTAGCTGAAAACTATAAGAAAAATTTTAAACTGAATGATAAAACGGCAAATAAAATGTCAGCTCTGACAAAAGGATATTCGTTTGCATTTCAGGTATTGGGATATTTTACATGGAAGAATAACGGTGATTATAAAAAATCCATACCTGATTTTCGGTCATATCTTGAGGACTATGTTTATGAAAAGGTATGGGATGAGATGTCTCAAGGAGACCGAAGATTTGTATATGGTATTGCTAAATCAAAGGATGGTAAGGCTAAAAATATTAAAGAAATATTATCAATAGAAAATAATGAGTATAGCGTATATAGAAATCGATTAGTTAAACGAGGGATAATTAATGGAAATGAACATGGATATGTTCGATTGACATTACCATTGTTTGATGAATTTGCAATCAGAAAAATAGATTTTGAAAATATTGATTAGATTCGGAAGTTGAGTGGTGAAATCATGTATAAAATAATTACAACAGACGGCAGTGCAAAAAGAGGTGAGCTTTATACTCCTCATGGAGTGATACAAACTCCCGTATTTATGAATGTAGGAACGGTTGCGGCGATAAAGGGAGCGGTTTCCACAGAAGATCTGGAGGGTATCGGAACCCAAGTGCAGCTTTCCAATACCTATCACCTGCATGTGAGACCGGGGGATGAGATTGTTAAAAAGTTGGGTGGTTTACATAAGTTTATGTCGTGGGACAAGCCCATACTTACCGATTCGGGCGGATTTCAGGTTTTTTCCCTTGCAGGACTTCGTAAGATAAAGGAAGAGGGCGTTTATTTTAATTCCCATATAGACGGAAAAAAGATTTTTATGGGACCTGAGGAGAGTATGCAGATTCAGTCCAATCTTGCATCGACCATCGCCATGGCTTTTGATGAGTGTCCTTCCTCGGTTGCGGAAAGGAGCTATATCCAGCCTTCGGTTGACAGGACGACCAGATGGCTTATTCGTTGTAAGAAGGAGATGGAAAGGCTCAATTCTCTGCCGGATACCATTAACAACAAACAGATGCTTTTCGGTATCAATCAGGGTGGTGTATTTGATGATATAAGAATTGAGCATGCCAAGACCATAGCTGATATGAATCTTGACGGATATGCCATAGGCGGTCTTGCGGTGGGAGAAACCCACGAGGAAATGTACCGAATAATCGAAGCAGTAATCCCATTTCTTCCGAAGGATAAACCGACATATCTCATGGGTGTCGGTACTCCGCTTAATATACTCGAAGCGGTAGAGCGGGGAGTTGACTTCTTTGACTGCGTTTATCCTTCGAGAAACGGAAGACACGGACACGTATATACACATCATGGCAAAATTAACTTATTTAATGCAAAGTATGAAACGGATAGTGAGCCTATAGAAAAAGGTTGTGGCTGTCCGGCGTGTAGAAGATATTCAAGGGCATATATAAGACATCTGCTTAAGGCGAAGGAAATGCTTGGTATGAGATTTTGTGTATTGCATAATCTTTATTTTTATAATCATCTTATGGAGGATATAAGAAGTGCTATAGACGGGCATGAATTTGGAAACTTTAAGGCAAAGTTTATAAGTGATTTTGAAAGTGGGGAGTAATTTTTGAAACTACGAAAAAGTTTTTTTAGACTGCCCTTGTAATAATTATAATAAAGTGCTAAAATGTAAACTATAACAAACTATAACAAAATTACAAACTATAACAGACTATAACAAAAATGTAAATCGCATATAGAAATTTGACAGTTTTTTATTATGGAGTGATAGTATATGACGAATCCGTTTTCAATTTCCTTTGGAAAAAAACCGACAGAGTATATATCAAGATTCAAGCAAACTGAAGAAATAATTTATACATTTAAGAGTGAAATACCATCATCTCAAGCATATATGATTGTTGGAATAAGAGGTTCAGGTAAAACTGTTGCACTTAGTTCGATATCAAATGAATTAAAAAAAGATGATTCATGGATTGTTTTTGAGTTAAATCCAACAAGAGATATATTAAATTCTTTTGCTGCAAAATTGTATGCTTTGCCAATTATGAATAAATCATTTTTGGATGCAAAGCTGGATTTGTCACTTCTTGGAATAGGTGTATCGCTTGATAAAGGTGATAAATATTCGGATATTGAACAGGCAATTTCTGCTATGCTAGAAATCGTTGCTAAAAAAAAGAAAAAAATACTTATTACTATTGATGAAGTAACAAATAATAAAAATATGAAAGAATTTGCCAGCGCATTTCAAATATTTATCAGAAATGATTATCCGTTATTTTTGATAATGACAGGATTGTTTAAAAATATTAATTCCTTGAGAAATAATAAATCACTTACGTTTTTATACAGGACACCTAAAATAAAACTTGAAGGATTAAATATGATGGCTGTTGCAGATTCGTAT
>CALGGL010000112.1 GCA_937915975.1 uncultured Lachnospiraceae bacterium
CAGGGGAGGACATCGCCTTTGCCATGGACAGACTGTTTGAGGCTGGAGCAAGGGAAGTTTTCCAGACTCCGGTATATATGATATGCCTGATAGCAGGCTGTAAATGCCCCGGCTATTAGCCCCGGTATAAACCACCATGCATATCCTCCACATATAATTCCAAGCACTACGCCAAGCACCACTCCCGCTATGGTACAAAGAAAAATGCCGGCATAAAGCTCAATTAATACTCTACGACTTTCCATTGTCATTACCTATAAATCTCTTGATAACTATCGCAACCGAACGAAATCCCGCACCTACTCCAAGTATGATAAACCATACCATAAGCTTCGTCCCAAAATACTTATCTATAAGGTATCCGATGCCCATACTTAAAAAGATTGTAGCAAGCATGGTAATGCCTATCTGGGTTATAAGAAAAAGCATTTTTAAGACCTGATGTTCCTTATTATTCATAATCCTCCGTCCAATTGCACAAATAATTAATAATTATACCTTATTTTTCGTATTTTTTCAACCATTAAAGTAAATGTGTCAGGGGGACTCTATCCCCCTGACACTCTTTGTATTACTCAATCATAGATATTCTTCTTATATGTCTCTCATCATTCGAAAACGGTGTATCCACAAATTCATCCACTATCATAAGAGCAAGTCCCGGACCAATGGTTCTAGCACCCATACAAAGAACATTGGCATTATTATGCTCCTTGGTAGCCCTTGCAGAGAAGCAGTCACTGCAAAGAGCAGCTCTTACACCCTTAACCTTATTTGCAGTCATGGACATTCCTATACCTGTTCCGCAGATAAGGATTCCCAACTCACATTCGCCGTTTGCCACAGCCTCGGCAACGGCCTTTCCGTATATGGGATAATCACAGGATGCTTCACTGTCACAGCCGTAATCCTTTACATCAAAGCCTCTTTCCTTAAGATGCTTAATAACCTCTAACTTTAAACCGTATCCACCGTGGTCACTGCCAATACCTATCATATCTTTCCTCCTAATTTCATACTTATACCAGCTGTCTTAGTAAAAAATGTACTCGCGTAGCTCGCTGTCGCTCACGCTACGCTTTTTCCTCCTAATTTCATTTTCTGACTGACTATGTATAAAATGCACACGCATAGCTCGCTATCGCTCACGCTATGCTTAGTACATTTTATACATAGTCAGTCAGAATACTTTAATTTCAATTCGGGCTAAATCAATGTACCTTTATGACTCTGTGGCCGGCTGCTTTGAGCAGGCGATTCATAATTGCGCCACCGAGTTCATTTTGATTAAGCGCCTCACTGTATATATATTCAGCCCCTATTGTATCACATTTTCTTAAAATTGCATAAAGATTTGCGGATATTGTCACTCCCTTATCTGCCTCGCCCACTATCAAAACATTATCGCAGTTATAATAAGGTGCGTTATTTTTTGTAGCTATAACCGCTGTTTTAAAGCCTTGAGCAGTTTTTTCTGCGATGAGGGAATTTATTTTATCTATTACTTTTTTATCGTTCTGTCCGCTCTCAACTATCGTAACCTCACCCTTTGGTGCATAGTGAGTATATTTCATGCCGGGAGCCTTTGGTCTTAAATTCGGATCCGGCTCGATAATTGCCCTGTCTATCGATACATCACCGATTATCTCCTCAAGCATTTTCCCGGTTATGTATCCCGGGCGAAGTATGGTCGGAATCTCACCTGTCAGGTCAACTATCGTTGACTCAATACCTATACCAACCGCTCCACCGTCAATTATCATATCTATGCGGCCGTTCATATCCTCGATGACATGCTCCGCAAGTGTGGGCGAAGGTCTGCCTGAGGTATTGGCACTTGGTGCAGCGATATACACACCACTTTCCTTTATAAGCTTCATGGCAACCGGATGTGACGGCATACGAATTGCAACCGTATCAAGTCCGCCTGTGGTGCCGTCAGGGACAATATTCTTCTTGTTAAGAATAACAGTAAGCGGTCCCGGCCAAAAAGCTTCCATAAGCATAACCGCCTTTTCAGGCACGCTTTCGGCAAGCTCGTAAACCGCTTTGGTATCTGCTATATGAACTATAAGAGGGTTATCACTCGGTCTGCCCTTGGCTGCATATATCTTCGCCGAGGCATCGCTGTTTAACGCATCTGCCCCGAGTCCGTAAACCGTCTCAGTCGGAAATGCAACAAGCCCGCCTTGTCTTAAAATATCCGAAGCGCGGGCTATAGCCAAAGCATCATCACCTGATACAATTTCAGTATTCAAATTATTAATTTGAGTATACATTTTATTTTGTTTATTCCTTTTTTTTGAAATATTTTTCTACTCATTCCGCTGCTGAAGTGTTTCAACAAGTTTCGGAACAATCTGTTTCTTTCTTGATACTACCCCTTCCAGATAGCAGGAGTTACCGGTCATTTCAAGCCCGAAAGCATCCTCAAGGAGCCTGACAGAATCCTCACCATAGCATAAAACAGTAGACCCCTCCTCCAGAATATTGGACATGACATCCTTGACATTTTCAAGTGTATCATCAAGATCATCAAAACTCATAATCCGATACCGGAGCATGTTGCTCTCTTTTATCCTCAGGAGGTAGTGTCATATAATCTCTGTACATCCATGTTAAGAACTCATCATAGTCCTTTATTCCGTAAAACCTTCTTCCTTCAAAATCATATTCGGCACGCTTTAAAAACCACCTTTTCGGCATACCGTATCTTTTTCTTATGGGATTTTTCACATACAGCTTGCCAAATGAAGGAAAGAGTAAAAGTCTTACACGATTTATGGATTTATTACTGCTCTTTTTAGCGTAAGCATCAACTCTCTTAAAAACATAGGAAACCGGTATCTTACATAGGATTGCATATACCAGTTTTGATACACCCTTGCTGTTTTTTATGCCGACTCTTGCATACAGGATTTTTCTCAGCAAAAAACAATCAAAATCCTGCACCATCTGTCCCGGAAGATTTCTCGGAATATCATCTAAAGGAAAAATATCAATCGAAACTCCGGTTTTACATTTTATATGTTCCTGACCTACCCTTACATACTTTGTTCCGGTTCTTCTGAGCTTGCCGTAAGCCCAAAGATACTCAGGGTCGGTAGTGTGATCCTGAAAGAAGCATATATCCTGATTCATTTCGTGCGCATACTTTTTAAATTCCTCATAATCCTCTCTTAACATAGTTATATCCGCATCATCATCCCACGGAATATAACCCTTGTGCCTTACGGCTCCAAGCAGTGTACCGCAACAGATAGTGTATCGAATATTATGTTCCCTGCACACTCTGTCAAGCTCTGAGACCATATCAAGCTGCAAAAGCTGCATTTTTCTGAATTCTTCCGGTGTTAAATACTTAACCTTTCCATCCATAGATTATCTTCCTTTTCTGCCAATCCAATAATATAGCTGTTATTTTATAATTCCTTCAAATACTCCATGAAATTCTCTTTATTTTCAAGAGCTGTCGTAGTCGGTCTGCCTAAGTCATCCCTTGCACCCAGAGAAGCCTTAACCTCAATTAAAGTAAGCTCTTTTTTTGCTTTGGCTGCTTCAAGTGCAGCATCAAGCTTTTCAAAGCTGTCAGCCGAAAAAACATTCGGATATCCGCAGGCAAGCGCAAGCTTACAAATATCTGTATTTGATGCAACTGTAGGGAGGCCTCCCACAGTTTCATGTGCACCGTTATTTATTACAATATGTATAAGATTGTCGGGCTTATTGGAGCCGATGACCGCCATGGCTCCCATATGCATAAGCATAGCCCCGTCTCCGTCTATACACCAGACTCTCGTATCAGGCTTATTTACCGCTACTCCCAGTGCTATGGATGAGCTGTGCCCCATGGAACCTACAGTCAGAAAATCGTATTTGTGGCTTTGTCCCTTTGCCGTCCTTATCTCAAACAATTCTCTGCTCGCTTTTCCTGTTGTGGATATTATAGGATCCTCGCCTGCTGCCCTTGCTATATGTTCGATTATCTCCTCGCGAAGCATATCATAATCATTTTTGTAAACGACCTCTTTGTCATAGCTTAAAGCACCCTTTCTAACAACAAAGGCAACATCCTTACCCTTGGAAAGAATATCCTTAAAGCCGTTCATGGCAGCAGAAAGCTCTTCCTCAGTAGTCTCCTTGCTTATTATAAATGTAGCTATATCCATATCCTCAAGAAGCTTAACCGTAACCTCCCCCTGATATATATGCTGAGGCTCATCATGTACTCCCGGCTCTCCTCTCCATCCGACCACGAAGATAACCGGAATTGCATAAACCTTATCATTCAATAGTGAGGCAGCCGGATTAATGATATTGCCTTCTCCGCTGTTTTGCATATAAACAACAGGTACCTTTCCCGTTGCAAGATTATATCCGGCAGCTATGGCTGCGCAGTTTCCTTCATTTGCCGCAACTATATGATGCTTTGAATCTATTCCGTAGGTATTCATAAGATAGTTGCAAAACGGTTTCAAAAGTGAATCCGGTACTCCGGTATAAAAATCCGCACCCAGTGCATTAATAAATGTTTCGACCTTCATATTTTCTCCTATCTGTTTTCTTAAACATCCACATCAATGAGCTTAAATTCACTAACGGGATACGGAATACGTTTATCCTCCGGCGGAAGCTTCATATAATCTCCGTATGCCCATTTTAAATAATAATCATATTCCTTATATATCCTGAACATATGACCTTCAAAATCCTTGTCTATATAGCTGTCAAAGCAACGTCTCGGCATACCGAATTTATTACTGCCATCATAGGTAAAGGTCATGTGACGTATAAGCTTTGTCTTATGCCTGTTGGTTATTCTTCCGAGAGCATCAAGCCACTTAAAAGTATATTTTACGGGTATATGATTTATAAGCTTGTATAAAGTCCTGTAGAACGGATTTTTTTCCTTGTATTTTGCAACCTCAGAGTATTGAATTTTTCTTATTAAAAATGCGAGAAAATAATGCACTCTTCTTGCTATGAAGCCATCCGGAACATTATCATAAATAAAAATATCCAGAAAAACTCCCTGATGCTGATTGAGTCTTTCCTGATTTTCTCCAATAAAAAGAGTATCATTTCTTCTCATTTTCGCATATCCCCATCTGTAGCCTGGGTCGGTTGTCCAATCCTGAAGAAAAAATCTGGATTTATCCAACTCCTTTTTGCAAGCACGTCTGAATTTTTTATATTCGGTTCTTATCATCGTTACATCGGCATCGTCATCCCATGGAATAAATCCGTTATGTCTTATCGCGCCAAGAAGAGTCCCTCCTCCGAGAGAGTACTTTATTTTATATTTTCTGCATATCCTGTCAATCTCGATAAGCATCTCCAGTTCTATTTTTTGAAGCTTTTTCAACTCTTCATCATTTAATCTGACAGACATTTATATATCCTCCACATTAAGCGTCCTTACATTTTTTTCGGAGTGAAATTTCTCCATTATTTCAGATATATGATATGAAACCTCTTTTGAAACATATCCTGTATCTTTTCCGATTTCTATGGCTTTCAAAAATTGGACCAGTTCATATCTTATTCCTTCACCATCCAACTGATAAAAATATCGTTTATTGTTTGACTGGTTCTCATATCTGACTTCAAAATAGTCGGTTTTCCACCAAGGTGCCGGAACATATATATATCCCTTGGTTCCCGAGATAATAAGTTCTCCTTCAGACTTTACGCCCTTTCCAACCTTAACGGAGGCAACCGCATCATCATAAGTAAAATTAATTCTTGTAAATATATCAAATAATTTTTCTTTGTCAAGGTATAACGTATCCATTTCAACCGATTTAAAGGCTGTACCAAGAAGCTGAAAAACAGGCAGCATACCCGTCGGTCCCCATGCAGTTATACTGTTCCATTCCTTTGAGAGTCCCGATGAAAAATCCGATGCTCCTATATTGGAAAGGCTTGTACACACCGCATCAACCGATACAAGCTTACCTATTATTCCCGTTTTAAGCAAAAGAAGCATTCTGTTGTATGCCATAGAGTAAGCGGTCTTAATTGCCTCCATAAGTATCAGTCCGGATGAAACTGCCATATCCTGTAATTTTTGATTTTGGGAAATGCTAAGTGCAATAGGCGATTCACAGATTACATGCTTTCCGTTTTCCAATGCAAGCTTAACATCTTCATAATGCTGCTTAGGATGAGTCACTATATAAACTGCATCGGAAACCTTAAGCAATTCCTCATACTTTTCATACACAGATATCTCTTTGGATTTTAATTTTTCTTTAATTCCTGCATTTTCGGTGCACACACCCGAAATTTCAATACCGTTGACATATGTGCTTTCATTAACATACTTTAAAAGAAAATCTACGTTTCCGTAAATTCCAAGACGTATTTTATGCTCTTTTTCCCTTAGCTCGGAGCTTGAAATACCTGTAGTCCTGTCAAGATATACAACCTCACAGTATTCCTTCAGATAATCAAATTGTCCCACCCAGTCAGAGCCGACAGTAAAAATATCTACATCATATCTTCTTATATCATCTATTTTCTGCCCTTCATACTCTTCAATTATTATCTCATCGGCAAGCCCCGTACTGCGAACCGCTTCAATTCTTTCGGTCAAGGACTGCTGAACGTTTATTTTGCCTCTCGACTTATCATAATCATCCGATGTAACACCCACAATCAGATAATCCCCCAGAGCCTTAGCTCTTTCAAGAAGCCTGATATGACCATAATGAAGTAAATCATATGTACCGTATGTTATAACCTTTTTCATAATGGCAATCCCCCTGCTTAGATGATTTTTCTCTCCTGAAGCTTCTTAAAGGCATCCGTTAATGTCTTGTTATCGTCGGTTGTAAGTGCTCCTATATGCCCTACTCTGAATATTTTATCCTTTAAATCTCCGCCGTTTGGGCAAATCCAGATACCATACTCATCCTTAAGAACAGTAAAAATATCATATGCCGACACTGTTGTAGGATGAATAGGTGTTACGGCATTGGATAAAGAATCCGAACAAATTTCAAACGGAAGTTCCTTTATTCTTTCCCTGAAATCCTTTGCAAGTCCGGAAATTCTGTTTATCTCGGTTTCAACTCCTCCGGCTTCCTTTATTGAGCATAGTCTTGCGTGAATCTGGCGTAAAACCCCTACTGCCGGAGTAAACGGTGTCTGTCCCCTTTCACCGTTTGTAAGTGCATCCTGCAAATCAAGATACATGCATTTAGGGTCATGGTCATATACCCTCTTTACGGCTGCTGATGAAAGTACTATAACGGAAACTCCCGGAGGACAGGCAAGCGCCTTCTGCGAACCGGTAATCATAACATCGATATGCTGCTTTTGCATATCAAGCGGGTCTGCAAGAAATGAGCTTATTGCATCAACAACAAGGAAAATCCCTTCCTTATCGCAAAACTCACCTATCATATCCGTATCATACTTTACTCCGGTGGAGGTTTCATGAATATTTACAAGAAATCCCGTATATCCCTTTCCGGAGTACTGCCATAATTCTTCTCTTGTCAGGCTCTTTCCGTATTCAAGATGAATTTCGTCAAAATTTATTCCGTGAATTTCACAAAGCTTTACAAATCTCGCACCAAACGAGCCTCCGTTTACAACAAGAAGCTTGTCTTTTTCATCAAATAAATTAACAACCGCCGCCTCCATGGAGGCTGTACCCGAGCCGGTAATAAATACAACTCTTCCGTCAGCATCCGCTCCTGTAAACTCCTTCATAAGACTCTCATTTTCCTTCATAATTGCAGAAAATTCAGGAGTACGGAAATACGGCACCTGCTCGGCACCTATTGACAATACATAATCCTCGGACATAACCGGTCCAACCGTAAAATTCAACATAGCTTACAATTCTCCTTTATAATCCTTAATAAGATAATTAACAAATTCCTCTATCGGATTGCTGTATTTACTCAAATATGTATCAATAATCTTTTTTCTTTGTTCCTGCTTATAGTCATTTCCCGAAGCTATCTCATTAACGTATTTTTTTATATCCTCGACATTTTCGGCTATATACATGGCTTCCGTCAATTCATTAAGCTCATCGGAGAGAGGGATATCACAAGGGCAGTAAATAACAGGCTTTCCCTGAAAGAAAAACTGCCACATAATTGATGATAAATCCGAAACAAGAATATCAACACCTCTGAATGAATCAATTACGGATTTATTGGTATCAAAGACAACTCCGTTTTCGGCAGCCTTGTTTTTAAAATCCTCTACCTCTTTTTCTGTCATATACCCTTTACTGACCATATATGTATAAGTAAAAGGATGCGGTCTTGCAAGAATATTGACATTGTCAATTTCTTTACCGAGAGAAATCATAGCATCCTTATACTCAAGGAAATGACTTCCTCCCGCATTTGCTTCATAAGACCATCTCGGAGTCCACATAACCACACATGAATCATGAGGAACAGGAGTAACCTCCGTGCACTCATTAAGAATCGGATATCCCAAATTAATAAAATGATGATATTTGTGAAAGCTTGGAAGCATGGATTCATATAAAACCTTAATTCTGCTGTCCGAATTATGAAAGCCTATATAAACATTTCTGTAAAATTGTTTATCGGGTGCCTTAATACCTGTTCCGGACTTATAATCCGGTGTTGTGTAAGGTATGTAACAAACCTTCGTATAACGTGTCATATACGTGCTTCTCATTTTTTTCGGAAGATATACATCATACGGTCTTTCGTAGAATAAATAATCATACCTTTTCTTTCGTAAATCTATCTCATTACCATTTTCATCAACCGCATATACAAAATGTCCGTCGGGATATTTATTCTTAAAAAAATCCTTGATTTGCTCAAAATTCTTATACTTTTTATCTCCTATATCATATTGGGGAACACAAATCAAAGAAACCTCAAATCTGTCGTCGGCAGCAAGTCTCTCATAGGTTGAGCTTTGCTGCGCCCAAACCTCAGGAAGCTGCACAATAAAAGCCGCTTTTATCTTTTTGTTCTCCGAAGCATCCGCTTTGACATCAGATAAATGCGCCTTTATCTTATGAGTTGCCGCCATATCCAACAACATATTTTGAGGCTTATCCATAAAAAAATGATATATTTTTTTCAGTTTATCAACCATCATTTTCTCTTCTTTTCAGTATTTCAGAATAATTTAACGTAAATATTATAGCATTTAACACTTAATGTTAACAACCATTTTAAGATAATATCCGATGATATAATTCCCTTATTGAAGTTAAGTCAAGCTCCACCGGATTGTTTTTCAGTCTGTCGGGATTCACGGAGTTTTCCAATTCGGAAAATTGCAATTCGTCGGCAATCGGAATGTCAAGCTCAAGTGAGTCAAAAATATCATTGAATTTTCCTGCTGCTTCCTTTGGATTTTCACAACCCATTGCTGCAGCTATTTCATCAAAGGTTTTGGCAAGATAAGTACTGCCTCTCTTATCTATACATTTATCAAGGTTATCAAGCATCCATAGAAAAAGTCTTCTTACGCAAAGTGCCGCGGCATGTCCGTGAGCCACATTAAACAGGCTCGTTATCTTGTAGCACATAGCGTGTCCTGCTGTGGTCTGGGTAATATTAATTGCCTTTCCTGCGGTATTGGCAGCAAGAAGCATTCCCTGATTACCGCTATCGGTATTGGCAAGATATCCCTCCATATTTTCTAAAACCAGCTTGATGGCAGTCTCACTAAGCACCTTACTTTCATCCGTACTGTTAACCGACCAGAAGGATTCAATTGCATGACAAAGAGCATCACACATAGTCGACTTTTTTTGATATAGAGGTAAGGTATTTAGAACACTGCTGTCCATCAAAACCGTATCCGGAATACAGCTGTAGTCCGATACGGACTGCTTTTTACCATCATAATAAATCACCGCATATCTTGTAGCCTCCGAGCCTGTTCCTGCGGTTGTGGGAACAGCAAGAAAAGGAATATTGTTCGGAACAATGGTCTGTTTAAGATAATCTCCGTCAGCACCGTTTCCGCTCATATTACTGTATAGCTTAATACATTTTGCAACATCTATGGCAGAGCCTCCGCCTATGGCGATAATCCCGTCACATTGTGCTTTTCTTAAAGCTTCAACTCCCGATACTACCGACTGATAGAGCGGATTTGGGCAAAATTCATTGAATTTTGTGAAATTTATTCCCTTATCCGAAAGCTTCTTAAGCTTAGCATTAATATCGTTGAGAAACTTAAGCGACTCATCACATACTAAAAACAAATTATTAATTTTATTATTATTAATCCACTCATCAAGTCCTGCATAATCTTCTGCGGCAGTAATGTTTTTTTGCTCCATATCATTCTCCCGAATATTTTTATTCCTCAGGTATAAGGTTGATAATATCCTTAATACTCATACAAATGTCATCACATTCCTTTGCCCTGTGGTTTTTAAGAATAAGCTTCGCTGCATTTTGCATAGCCGGAAAACCGGTTCTTGTAAGCTGATTTGCATATATGATAATATTAGCCCCTCTTTTCTTGAATTCCTCCTCATAAACAGTATTAAATGAAGTCGGAACAAGAACAATCGGTGTAACGGCATCCTTTTCCCTGAATTTTTCGATAAACTCAAATATCTCGTCCGGCTCCTTACGACGGCTGTGAATCATAATGGCATCCGCACCCGCTTCGGCATAGGCAAATGCTCTCTTTAGCGCATCATCCATACCCCTTTCAAGAATAAGGCTCTCAATTCTTGCACAAATCATAAAGTCAGCTGTCTTTTGAGCACGTTTTCCCGCTTTGATCTTTTCTGTAAAGTTCTCGATACTATCCTGAGTCTGTTCAACCTCAGTACCAAACAGGCTGTTCTTTTTCAGACCTGTTTTATCTTCTATAATAACCATAGATACGCCCATTCTCTCCAACGAACGTACCGTATATACAAAGTGTTCCAAAAGTCCGCCTGTATCTCCGTCAAAAATAATCGGCTTCGTGGTAACCTCCATAATGTCGTCAATTGTTCTGAAACGGCTGGTCATATCCACAAGCTCGATATCAGGCTTACCCTTTGCAGTGGAATCACATAAGCTTGAAACCCACATGGCATCAAACTGCTTAGTGCCTCCATCCTGATAAACAACGGTTTTCTCTACAATTAACCCTGTTATTCCGCTGTGTGCTTCCATTACGGTTACAAGTCCCTTCATTTCAAGAAGCTTTTTCAACCTTGCTCTTCGTCTGTCGGGAAGTGCGAGTTCAGCCCTGGCACGTGCATCCAGCTCCTTATATACGGCATTGTCGGAATAAGGATACTCCACCAATTTTCCCCCGTATGATTCAAGAACCTCCACAACCTCATCTCTTACAGGCTTTTGAAAACCGGTTACCCAGTCATCGCCATGTACAACTATATCAGGCTTATATTTTAAAAGATTTTCCTTATAAGACAATGAATTCTGCAAAACAACCTTGTGAACTCCGTTTATATTTCCGAGTATCATCATTCTCTCGGACTGCGGAACCATTGGAAATCTCTTATAAGA
>CALGGL010000113.1 GCA_937915975.1 uncultured Lachnospiraceae bacterium
AGATATCCTGATTGATGAAGCGCTTTATCTCAGGATTATAGTAACGGGAACGCATGTAGTATAAGCCGTTATCATCTGTGATTACACCAAGTTGACCGTTATAAAGGAATTTTATCCTCGTAGTAGCTGTGGTTTCTAAGTTATCTTTCAAGACATCTTCTGCACCATCAGATATATATTCAGTTGTCAAAAGTTCGCCATACGTTCCGTAGTCGAACCTGCATATTGGTTCACCATCTATATCCGTTACAAGCTTTGTGCTTCCAAGATGGTCGTAATGGTAGATAAGATATTGTTATCACTTGGGCTTTCTTGATTATCATACAGTTTTTCATAAAACGACCAATTTCAATAATAACACACCTCATATTTAAGATTTTTTAATCACTCTCTCAATTATGTCAAACATGTTCATTATTATATAATTTTATTTTCTATCCAATATAAAATTGTACTTTTTTAATTATTTATTCTTAAAACTATATTTTCAAATACATAGCATTCTTTTATTTTTTTTTCATTTTTTAAATTAATAATGTAATTATATTGAGAATATTTAACGTCGCTTATTTCTGCTTTTTTTTTGTAAACATTAATAATTCTACAATTTTTTAGAATACTAATAAAACTATAAAGTAAATCTAAAATTTGAACATGCGTTAAATGGTTTAATTTTCCTTCATAAACCACATTATCATAAACATCACTAGTAGTATAATATGTTTTTTCGTTATCATCAATAAACATTATTTCATAATCATCCTTTATAATGGAAGTTTGGCATTTTAAAAACATAATAAAAAAATCCTGTTCCTCACCATCAAAAGTAATGAATTCAAAATCTTCATAGCAATCAGCCTCAACATATTCATCATTTACTAAATATCTAATATCTAAATCCAATCTATTAACTAAATATTTTATTATTTCTCTATTAGTAAAATTCATGCACCAATCTTTATTCATCAAACAGCACTCCTTTCTTGAATTGAATTTTTTTGTAGATTTTTTGACAATCAACACAAACAGGGATAATTATACCTTTTTTTGGTCTAATAGTTTCGGTAAAAATAATACTTTCTTTATTTCCTCCTAATAGGTCCGAAGCTAAATCTTCTGCACAAATCCTTTTCCCGTTAATATATATTCCTTTATGTATTTTTGAGTTTTTAATTCCAACAGCAACATTTCCATTATCTAAATCAACGGCTCCTACAACTGTTGAAATATATCCTTTCTGGGTATTACTCCATGTATTAATTTCAGCCAATGCTGCATCTCTTGCATCTACAGCTTTTTTAACACCAATTTCATACCAATATGCATCATATCTCGCAACTTCCTCTGGAGACATCAAATTTCTTAAACTAGAATAACTTCCGCTACTTACTGAACCAACATCTTTTAAAGCACTTACTCCTCCGGTGTAATTCAAATCCACCATTGGCTCAACAGGATCTAATTTACCATATAATTCTAATTTAAGTGCTTGTTCAGTTATCTCTGCTGTTTTAACTGCCTGTACTTCAGAATACTTATAACCACCGGCTACCGCATACGTGGTAAGCCAAAGGGCTATCTCACCTTTTGACATATTATCTATGCCATAATACTCATTTATACCATTATAGAAGTTTGCTATAATTTCGTCGTTTCTCTTACCATCATTAGTAAGTTCATCGACATACATACCAAATACCTGCCCTGCCGTAAAAAATGCAAAGACATACTGTCCTCCGGGAACGGCAAAAAGTGCACTCATTATTGCATTTTCCTTTTTACCCTCCAATGCATATAAAACTGCATCTGCCACTGCAAAGTACTTTCCTATTCCCGGTAAGAACATAAGCTTATGAAGATGCTGATGAATTTCTTTTAATGGTGATAATCCAAACGGATCGGTATAGCTTACAGGATTTCCTTCTACATAGCTGTAGCGGTTAAGGCTTGCACTGTTACCTATGCTTCCTGTTAAGATATCCTGATTGATGAAGCGCTTTATCTCAGGATTATAGTAACGGGAACGCATATAGTATAAGCCGTTATCGTCGGTAATAACGCCGAGCTGACCGTTATACAGGAAGCTTACTTTATATCCCAAAGCATTATCCGAGCTTTGTTTTCTAGATGAATTAAGATATTCAGTTGTCAAAAGTTCGCCGTATGTTCCGTAGTCGAACCTGCATATTGGTTCACCATCTATGTCTGTTACAAGCTTTGTACTTCCAAGATGGTCGTAATGGTAGATATATACGTTACTATCTACGATACTATTGACGTAACCATCTGAACTATCATACGATTTTTCATATGCCAAGCCATTACCATAATAGTATAACTCATGTTCAGAGTAATTGCCATCATTATATTTATTTTCTTGAACATATTTATCTTGATATACCCTGTCTATCTCAAGTACTCTTGAAAGAGCGCTTACACTGTCAGTTATATATTCCTCTGTATATTCAGGTGTGATGGTCGCTGTTCTTATGTTCTCAGCATCATATGTATACTCTGTATCTCCTGCCCTTATAAGGCGGTTACGGCAGTCATACTCATAGTGAACCATCTTACCGTTAAGAGGGCCGTAGATCATGTTGCCGTCGGAGTCATACTCTATCTTCTCGCCGTTATAGGTTATCATACGGTTTGAAGAATCATAGGTCATGGTTGATGACTTAAGAAGGTCTGTCTCGTTTTGGGCATCACTAACTAAACCGTCTGATGCTTTGTCTTTATCAGACAGATTGTCACTATATGATATACCTGTTATATTGCCCCAGTCATCGTATGTATATGTATAGGAGTATAGTTCGTTCTCTTTTGTGTATCTTTCTTCCCCCGCAGCAGCCTTATAAAGCGTCCTTGTTGCAAGCTGTCCTATGTCATCATAGGTATTTACCTCTGTAGTTCCATCAGGGTTTTGTGTCGTAAGAAGATTGCCCCGTTTATCATATGTATATGATGTCACAAGGTTTTCCGTATCTATGACTTCCTTTAAGGCTCCGTTGTCATAGTACTTGTATCTTACTATCTCACCACCGGCATAGGTAAGGCTTATAAGGTTACCAAGTTCGTCATAACCATATTTTACCGTGTTGCCCTTATAATCGGTATAAGAGCTTACTCTGTTCATACAGTCATAAGTACGACGTATAGTCTGTGTATTACCGTCATTATCTGTTTCACTTACTGTAAGTACGTTTCCACAGCCATCATAGGTATAGCTTATGGTTCCAAGCTCATCTGTTGTACTTGTTATACGTCCGAGCTTATCGTACTCATATGTGGTTTCCTGCCCTCTTCCGTTCGTATACTTGGATAAGAGGTTATCTGCATTATACTCGTAAGAGTATTCTGTACCTATGGATAACTTTTCTTTAATAAGTCTGTTTCTGTCATCATATGTATAGCTTATGCCACCACCCTCTGGATATACAACTGATATAAGGTTACCTGACTTATCAAAGCTCTGGCTGGCAGTTATACCTGTATTATCTGTTGTTGATATCGGCAGTCCGTTTATATCAAAAAATGTAACTCCTATGTTTTAAAACCATAAAAAACACTTTAGCTCACACAATTAAATTCATAAATTAATTTTTATGTATCTATGTATATAGTATTATACATCTGGATTTTTCAATTTTATCCAAAATATTTTTTAATATTCTAGTATCTTTAGGTAACCTTTTTTTTAACAAGTCCCAACCAACGAAGTGTAATTCTGACGGGAAAATAACATCAAATATTAAATCATTAATAGCGTCCCAGTTATTACCACAATACAAAGGAAACTTTAAATCATGCTTAAAAATTTTTATAAAATCTGTATGTGTATATATCATATTACAATCAATTATAATTACTTTCTTTTTTTTATATTTTTTTTTCAATATATTAGTTATATCATCGTTTTTATTAGCATCAATTATCTTTTCAACGAACACATCATTTATAATTTTAAATAGTGACAAATAATTTGATGTAATATAATCATTTAAACATTTTTTTAAATGGATAATATTTTCTTTAGAGTTATAATCAGCATTAATTAATTCATAAATAATATCTTCTTCAATCTCCTCTTCAAAAGAATCTATATTATCATATAATATTTTTTCAAAATCATTAGTACTAATATAGCTCTTTAAGTATAATACGATAATTTCTATATACATATTAACACCTCTATTAAGGATATATTTGAAAAACTGTATCGTAATGGTCAAATGTGCCATATATCAATCCATCATTTGAAAACAGTAATCTATATGCTGGATTATTTAAATTAGAACGACTCATCGAATAATCTAATCCAATATCTGCTTCATACCATATTCTACCATTTTCCGACGGCAGAATCCCTGATGTATTGTTAAACACATCTCCTCCAATTGATTTACCAGGTGCATAATTATTTAATGCTTTACCTTCTGACCACCCTAACGCTTTGGCTTGGCTTTTCGTAATATAATTATTAGGTAAAACTCCTTTTGACTTCAATGAATCAACCACATCATTAGATAACTCCATAACCTTGTATTGTTCTTTAAGCTTCATATAATTAACAACATT
>CALGGL010000114.1 GCA_937915975.1 uncultured Lachnospiraceae bacterium
AATAAAAAGACTAAATACATAGAAAAAATTGTTTTTGGATTATCTATGATTGTTTATTTTGTAGTTATTTCTTGTGGATTATTTGTTAAAATTAATTATAATATTCAGGATAAAAGATATTATGAAACAATTAATGATAATAAAGTAATTGTTTCTGATTTTAGTGATAAATTTGTTGTCATGGATTGTGATATTAATGATGAAATATTAATTATACATAAAGGTAAATGTACATTAGTTGATATGACGGATGTTAATATAACGTATAAAGAGTATAAGGATGTTATTTGTAAATATTGATTTATAAAAGAAATGTAAAGAAAAAATAGGAATTTATTATGTTTGTTTTCAAATATATTAAGAAATAGGTGGTATATATGACTAAAGATGAATTATGTGCAGAAAATGGAATATTTGCAGAAAATGATGAAATTATTTTAGAAAAATTATCTGAGAAATATAAAGATGAATATATGGATTTAGTAATTGAAGTGTCAAGTATAAAAAAAGCATATGAAGATGAAGAATTTAAAGAATATGCGTGGAAACATGATATGGAAGATAGTGATTTATTATTATGCATTTTAAATAAAAATAATAATATGTTTATTGGAAAGATGACTTTCAGGAATCTATGGGATGATAAACCTGAAATTGGAATAGATATTATAGAGAATTATAGGCGCGACAAGGCTATGGATTTCAAGCGATATCATTATTCGTTGAAAAATTAAAAAGTATTAGTCCAATTGAGATATGCACAGTGAGGATATATTCTGATAATATACCTAGTAAAAATCTTTTTAAGAAATTTGATATACATGAAATTGAGAGGAAAGATAGTGAATTTACTATAATTATGAATGAACTTAAAAAAATAAGCAACGAGGAATACGAAGCAATACGGAAAAATAATGCTGAGCGATTTAATGCAGAGAGTGAAAGGAAAATAATAAAATATCATATGTTTATTTAGTGAATATAAAAACTATACCTATATGGATATGATTAACATTTTTAACGAAATATAGTGTATTTTATTGTATTTACAATATTAAATAGTCTATAATAGAGCACATAAATACAAATCGAAATTATAAGCAAGGAAATAAAAATATGATAAACCGCGACGATATGCTTGAACTTACACGCCGTATGACACCATCAAGAAACTGCTTTTCAAGGGTTGCAGGAGCATATATGCACATTCCTCCGAGGAAAGCGGGGGTGCTTGCACACACATTTGACGAGGAGTGCGGCACTGAGCGAAGCGAAGTGGATGAGGTGATAGATATGGATACCTTCAACATCCACTTTGGCAAGCTTGGAGCAGCAGAGACAAAAAGGAATCTTGACATGGCGAAGGCTGTGATTTTCTCGAATACAAATGAGAATTTAAAAGATTACAGATTCGGTAAGGATCGTAAGGAATGTCTGTGGCCGCTACTTATGACATTAAAGGATAACGGACTTAAGGACGATGCTATGCTGGCTACATTATATGAAATCATAGGCGAAAATTACAGAGTGTCAGGTGAGTATTGTATCTTTTTATTTTATGGTTCGTATGATGTTCCGGTAAAGGCAAAGGACAAATCATGGCTTGAGGGTTCGGAAGAAGTATATGATTTTATCATATGCGCCATAGCACCGCTTGAGGGTGAGTATGAGCCGGGCGAACCGGAATTCGGATTCCTGTTTCCGGCATTTGCGGATAGAAGCAGCGACGTAAACAATATATACATATATCATTCAGATGAAAGTCCGGCGCAGACGGAGCTTATCAATGTAATAATCGGGAGGTAGCATATGTACGGAGCAATAATTGGAGATATAGTCGGAAGCAGATTTGAGTTCGATAGAGGCGATAAAAAGAAGACCTTTGAAATGTTCACCAAGGACAATAATTTTACAGATGATACGGTTATGACGATAGCTGTTGCCGAGGCACTTATGTCTGTGGGAAAGGATGCTTCGGAGCAGGAGACAAAAAATGCACTTATAAGTAGCATAAAAACATGGGGCAGAGCATATCCGTACGCAGGTTATGGAGGGAGATTTAAGGTGTGGCTTTTCTCTGATGACACCAAGCCATACGGAAGCTACGGAAATGGCTCGGCGATGCGTGTATCAGCTGCAGGCTGGCTCTATGATACCATCGAAAAAACAAGAGAGGTAGCGCGCTGGACCGCAGATGTTACACACAATCATCCGGAGGGAGTAAAGGGTGCAGAGTCAACTGCCGCTATAATTTATCTTGCAAGAAACGGATTTGACAAGCCATACATCAAGCAATACGTTACGGATAACTTCGGCTATGATCTGTCACGAAGCTGTGACGAGATACGCCCGTCTTACAGGCATGTGGAAAGCTGCCAGCAAACAGTTCCCGAAGCGATAACCGCATTTCTCGAGGGTGAAGATTTTGAGGATGTGGTAAGAACCGCCGTTTCACTGGGTGGTGACTGTGACACCCTCACAGATATAGCGGCTGCTATGGGCGAAGCGTATTATAAAGTTCCGGAAGAATTCAAGAGGAAATGTGATGAATATTTAGACGATAAGATAAAAAATGTGTTGGATAGATTTTATGACTTTATAGATATAAAATAATCAATCTGAATAAAAAGGTCAAATGAAAAACTAAATTCCGGTTCGGATTGATTTGACCTCGTATTTTCGAT
>CALGGL010000115.1 GCA_937915975.1 uncultured Lachnospiraceae bacterium
TATCATATATCCACTTGGCATCCGCAACGCTTAGTCTCACACATCCCAAGGAAGCACTCGTGCCTAATTTATCATATTCCCAGTACTCGAGTGAACCTTTATTGCCATAGCTTGTATAAGGAACCGAATGAAACAATATCTGACCGGTTATTCTCGTTGCATACTGACCTGATACACCGCCAACCAAAGACCTCCAGGTATACTTATCCGTTGTTTTATATGTTCCGCTCTTCGGAGTATATGTTCCCGTGGAACAAAGCATCGCCTTAACAGGTTGTCCGTTTCTGTAAACAGTAACTACGTTCATTGTAACATTTACTTCAATTGTATATCCCCCATCTGCCAGGCTGTCCATATGCCATACGGGAACGCAAAGAACCGCCACCAGAATAAATGCCCATATTTTCTTTAATAACTTATTTTTCATAAGCACCTTCTCCTTCTTATACTATCTTTTGTAAACCGAACCCAATTTCAGAATAACATATTTCGGATAAAAAAACTATATAGGAAGTTCTCTGTTTACCTTTCTGAAGAAAATAAGTGTAAATGTAAGAGAAACAACCTCAGCTATAAGGAAGCTCCACCATACATTATTTACATTTCCCGTAAGTGATAAAAGCCATGCCACAGGTATTAAAACCAAAAGCTGTCTGCATATTGAAACGATAAGTGAGTATATGCTCCGTGAAAATGCCTGAAAAACCGAACCGAGTACTATACTGCAGGCTGCAATCGGAAAATGTATGGCAATAATTCTAAGTGCAGGTACTCCTATTTCCAGCATGTTATCCGATGCGTCAAACACCTTAAGCAAGAGTCCCGGTATAAGTTCAAATACTACCGTTCCCACAATCATTATGCAGATAACAAGCTTTAATGCAAATCTTAAAGACTCATGAATCCTATCCTTTTTGCCTGCCCCAAGATTATATGCAAGTATAGGTATTACTCCGTTATTTACACCGAAAACCGGCATAAAGAAGAAGCTTTGAAGCTTAAAGTATGAACCGAATACCGCAGTTGCGGTATCTGAAAATTTACCTAAAATCTTATTCATACTGTAAGTCATAATCGAACCAATGGATATCATAAGAATCGACGGCACACCCACGGCGTAAATTGCCTTAACTACATCAGCCTTAGGCTTAAGAATTTTCTTGAATGACAACCTGATATCCTTATTAAATTTAACATTCATATATACACCAAGACAGGATGCCGTTATCTGACCGAATACCGTTGCAACAGCAGCACCTGCTATGCCCATTTTAGGAAAGCCGAAATAACCGAATATCAGTATCGGATCAAATATCATATTGATAACCGCACCGGTAATCTGAGATATCATGCTGTGAAAGGTTCTGCCTGTTGACTGAAGCAGTCTTTCAAAGGTCATCTGCATAAATACACCAAGAGAAACGCAACAGCAAATAACCGTATAGGTCGTACCGTATTCCTGAATTGTGGCATTATTGGTCTGAGAAGTTATAAAAGGCTTCGCCACTGTAAGACCAACAATAAAAAACAATATATAACTGAAAAACTCAAGAAGTATACCTGTATTGGCAGCCTCATCCGATTTGTCAAAATTCTTCTCACCAAGGGATCTTGATAAAAGCGCATTTATACCGACTGCAGTTCCCGAAGCAACAGCAAACATAAGTGTCTGCATAGGAAATGCAAGGGTTACCGCAGTAAGTGCCTCTTCGGAAATCCTTGATACGAAAACACTGTCCACTATATTATATAGTGCTTGAACAAGCATGGAAACCATCATTGGAAGTGACATACTTACGATAAGCTTTTTCACCGGCATAACACCCATTTTATTTTCATTTTTTAATTCTAATTCTTCTTCCATTTTGCAACCCTTTAATCCTCGTCATCTTCAACATCTATAGCTTCTACATCAATGACTTCATTTTTATTATAAACTAAGTTTTTCTTTCTACGGTTAAGCTGCATATAAATACCAACCACACCGTTATAAACAAGAACTATACCTACAATCCTTACAATAGTATTCATAGTACTGAAAGGATTTGCCGCAATAAGAACACCTACACCAACGGTGATAAATGAAAACAAAATCGGAACCTGCCATCCGGTAGAATAAAATCTTCTGAAGGTCATAGCCTGTGCAATTCCAAAGGCACCGTATATAGCTATACCTATACCCGTTAAAACAGGGAAGATGGATATAACCAATCCACGATTTGTAAGTACAATTATTCCCGCAACTATTCCTATGATTGCTCCTATAAGCTGAAACATAACGTAGGCATTTTTATCCTTCTGAGTAAGCGACGAAATAAATGCTACCACACCTGCAACTATAATTACAATTCCCAAAGCCTTAACCGCAGATCGGAAGAGCACACGTCTGAACTCC
>CALGGL010000116.1 GCA_937915975.1 uncultured Lachnospiraceae bacterium
CCGGAATATAATAAATATCCGAGCCGTATATTTATTTTTTATTATTAATAAATCACAGGCTGTATCTGAACATTTTCAAGTGCTGCCTTAATTGTTTCTCCAATCTTACTTACATCCGCTATCATTGAATTCGGTTTTTTTATATAATCATCCTGTCCAAACGGTACAAAATATATATTTTTCATAACCATAAGCCTGCCGATATTCTGCAAATTAATTCCCAAAGCATCATTTGTTGATATCGAAATTACCAAAGGACGATTGTTTCTAAGATGCGCTTTTGCAGCCATTAAAACAGGCGTATCCGTAATTCCGTTTGCAAGCTTTGCGATTGTATTTCCCGTACACGGAGCTATGACAAGAACGTCAAACAGCTTATTTGGACCGACTGCCTCGGCTTGCTGTATGGTTGACATCCCCTCTTTTCCCGTAATAGACTTAACCTCTTCTAAAAAATCTTTCGCTTTTGCAAATCTGGTATCCATGTTATATGTGTTAAATGAAAAAACAGGTGTAATATCCGCACCTTCATCCTTTAGAACTTTTATTTGTGATTTAATTTTATCAAAAGTACAAAATGATCCTGTAATTGCAAATCCGATATTGCACTCTGATAATTTCATAATAATAACCCCTTATAATTTAGTACGTAAACGAGGTCATTTTAGATTGATATCATTAATAATTGCTTCGGCAATTGCCATACCTGCCTCATACGGGAATTCTTTTCCGGGAATTTGAGGTATCAATTCAGCAAAAATGTTGTTTTCATTGCAATAAGAATAATCAATTCCACCATCTTTCGATGCTATATCAAAAAACATTACGTTTTTAGAAAAGCGTTTTATAAATTCATCATTAAAGATAAGAGATGGTATTGTATTAAATACATAGCTGTATTTCTCAAAATCAATACAATCTTTATTATTCATATCAACAAATCCAAAATCCGCATCCTCTATTATGCCCTTAAGCTCCTTACGTCTAACCATAACATCAACATTTGCACCCGTTTTTTCGTCTGACAAAGCATTTGCTATTGCTTTACCGCAAAAACCGTAGCCTGCCACAAGTGATTTACTGTTATTTAATACCGCGCCGCTTTTGATTGCATATTTTATAATTCCTTTTGCGGTCAGATAAGCATTTTTTTCAGTAAGCTCATCTATTTTCAGATAGTCCACATATTCAATCTGCATAAGCTCACATTGATGAATCAGGCGATTGGATAAAGCTCCCGCATAAAGTATCTGTCCAAACTCAAGATAAGGTATTATTCTTCTTGTCATTTTTTCATTGGCGGGAGGGGCAAGAACAATCAGGGATTTATTGTTGATATATTTTTCTTCCCTATATACATCATATCCGAGTGTATACAGCTTAGAAGCAACATAATCCATCCTTTTATCCTCACCGATAACACAAATATTACTGATATTCAAATCTATACCTCCTAACGATACTCTATTATATTCGTTAAATAATAAAATGTGATGTTTAAGGTGTTTTAAAAACAATAATAAAAGCTTTTATTTATTATCAAAGCAGGAAATTATATACCGCCTGTTGAAAATAATATTTATAGTTTATTCTTTCAACATCATCAGTATAATATATATTGAAGCTGATATACGGCTCATCATTTATAAACACAATTATACTTCCCGCTATATCATCCTTGTAAACCGGTGCTTCAACAGCTTCAGGAAGGCACACTTCGTAGCTTACCGTCTCGTAATCAGCCATAATAAGACTAAGCTCGTCTTTAACGTAAAGTGCTACTTCTTCTTTTTTTATTCCGTTTTTTACTTTGATATTTTCGAGAGGATAATTTTCATCAAAAACCTTTCTTTCTTTGAAATTATCAAATCCATAGTTTAACAAGCCTTTTGAATCAGACCATTTATAAGATTTATTATTGGGCCATCCACATCCAAGCAAAGCAACAATAAATGTCCTGTCATCTCTTGTAACAGCACAAACATAACAATAACCTGCATCACCTGTAAAGCCGGTTTTCCCGGCAATTACTCCGGACATCATATCAAGAAAAGCGTTTTTATTATTGACGGTAAAACTTCTTTTTTCCTCATAGTCTTTGAACGAATAGCTCCTTGTCTGACATATTTCTACAAATTCATCTTTTTTTGGAGAATCCATAATACAATATTTCATTATAAGAGCAAGTTCCTTTGCGGTCGTATGATGCATATCTTTTTCATCACGTGCATCCAGACCGTTCGGTGTAATGAAATATGTATCCGAAAGTCCGATTTCCAATGCTTTCTTATTCATCATATCCGCAAAGCCGTTTACATCACCGCCTATATGCTCCGCAATAGCAACCGCAGAATCATTATGACTTTCAAGCATCATCGAATAAATCAAATCCAAAAGACGATATTGCTCTCCTTCGCATATTCCAAGCTGCACATCCGGCATTTTGGATGCATATGAGCTAACAGTGACAACATCATCCATATTTCCGTATTCCAATGCTATGATTAAAGTCATAATTTTGGTTGTGCTTGCCATTGGTCTTTTCTCATTTTCGTCCTTTCCGTAAAGTACACGACCTGTATCTCCGTCAATTATTGCAGCCGAAAGAGAATATAATGACGGCTCATTATCATTTGCTCTGATATTAAGTCGATAATAAAAAATATTAACAAATAAAATAACAAGAATCATAATATAGCTTATGTTCCTTTTCATGGCATGCTCCAAAACCTGATATATTTATATTATATTTAAAAACCATCCATAATAGACTTTTATTAAATCCGCTAAGGACAAAATCTGCAATATTTTATAAGAAATTCATATAACAATAATCTACTTTTGAATTGAAATTATTAATGTTTTTTAGTATAATTACATTATTAATTTTACGGAGAAGAATAAGACATGAAATCATTATTTGCATCAGAACTTCAGGAAGGTATGGTAACAGCTGCTGATACATACACGGACCAGGGCTATCTTGTTGTGCCCAAGGATACGGTTTTAACAAAAAATCTGATTAACAGAATTATTAATAATAATGTTCTTACTGTTGAGATTACAGGTGAGGAAATTATTACAAAAAAACCCGAATCTGCCGATTCGGGGGAAAACAAGCTATTGCTCACAGGAAATTTCATCGATATATCGAAGTCTGTGGATACTACTACCAAGCAGTATCAGATGTTTAAAAAAGCATATGACAGCAATATAGAAAACCTAAGTGATAAAATTAATGATGTTGTTTATAAAAATGCACCTATTGATGTTGACGATATGCTCGAAAATACTTTGGAGATTGTTAAATCCACCAATTCTCCTTTAAGTATTTTCACTATGCTTTCAACACTTAAAAATTATGATGATTCAACATTCAATCATTCATTGAATGTTTCTCTTATTTGTAATATATTCGGACATTGGCTTAATTTTAAAGAAAAAGATATAGAGCTTTTAACCGCATGCGGACTCTTTCATGATATAGGTAAGCTGCTTATACCTCAGGAGATAATAAAAAAGCCGGGAAAGCTTACTGATGAAGAATTTGCGATAATAAAGACACATCCCAAAAGAGGTTATGACCTTCTTAAAACAAAAAATGTCGATCCTCATATTCAGATGTCTGCACTTATGCATCACGAAAAATGTGACGGTTCCGGTTATCCTATGGGCTTAACCGGTGAAAAAATAGATTGGTGTGCCAAAATAGTAACTATAGCGGATATATATGAAGCCATGACTGCAAAACGTGTTTACAGAGGTCCTCTAAGTCCGTTTAAGGTTATTAGTATGTTTGAGGATGACGGCTTAAAAAAATACGAGCCTCAGTATATACTTACATTCCTTGAACATGTCGTTAACAGCTATGTAAATTGTCGAGTTAAATTAAGCAACGGCGCTGAAGGTGATGTAATCTTTATTAATAAGGTTAATCTTTCAAAGCCGCTTATTAAAACCGTCGATAATAATTTCATAGATCTTTCAAAGGCATCAGATCTTTCCATAGAGAGTATATTGTAAAAAAAATGTCATGGGACAATTCCTGTCCTCATGACATTTTTTTATGTCTCAACCTTAATATTAACTTCTTCCATGGCCTGTTGGCGGAAGTCTTCTATTTTTTCCTGAGAAATAACCGGAAGATCATCCATAGACTCTACTCCGAAGCTTCTTAAGAAATCCTCGGTTGTACCAAAAAGAATCGGTCTTCCTATAGCATCAAGTCTTCCTACTTCGGTTATAAGATTATATTCAACCAGCTTATTAATTGCATGAACACAGGATACACCGCGAATCGCTTCAATCTCCTGCCTTGTAATAGGCTGCTTATAGGCTACTATGGAAAGTGTCTCCATAAGAGTATCTGTAAGTGTATGTTTTTTCGGCATATTTACAAGCTTTGACAAAACATCATAATACTCGTTTTTGGTACATAGCTGATATGAGTCTTCAAGTCTTACAAGCTTAATACCCCTGTCTTCGTTATCATACTTATCCATCATATTTGTTAATATTTTTTCTAAAGTGGGTTCGTCAATTTCAAGAGCTTTTGCAAGCTCCTTAATAGGAACAGCCTCCCCCATCGAAAAAAGTATAGCTTCGACAGAAGCTTCAAGCTTTGTTACGCTTTCTTCCATCCTTTGTATCCTCCAAAATATCTCTTGATTTAATCAACCTCGAGTGAATCAATAATTATATCACCAAAGAGTCCATCCTGCTTAATAACTATATGCCCTACCTTCATAAGCTCAAGTATGGCAAGGAAGGTTACGATTATAGTCTGTCTTGAACGTCCCGTTTCCAAAAGTGTCCGGAAATTAATTCCCTTAAGTCCCCGGATAGTGGTTCTTATCTCATCCATCTTGTCCTCGATATTAACCTCTTCCTTTTCGATGGTTCCGAATTTACTTCTTATCGGGTCAACTCTGTCGACGGTACGCTTCATAACCTCATTAAATATTGCATTTAACTGTGCAAGCGTTGTATCTCCTATAACCTCAGCAGGATCTATCTCCTCCTTAAAGTTTTTTACCTCATCCGGTATAGAAGGAGCCTTATAATAGTTTTTAAATGCATCAAGCTCCATATCCTTAAGCTCATAAGAGGCATATTTATACATCTTATATTCTAAAAGTCTTCTTACAAGCTCGGAACGAGGGTCCTCCTCTTCCTCTTCTTCCTCATGCTTTGGAAGGAGCATCTTGGCTTTGATACTGAGCAAAGTACCCGCCATAACCAAAAACTCACTCATTACATCCAGATTTTCTTCCTGCATTCTTGCTACATAGTCAAGATATTGTTCTGTAATATCCGCAATCGGTATATCAAATATATTAAATTTATTCTTTTCAATCAAATGAAGCAGAAGGTCAAGCGGTCCTTCAAACTCATTTATCTTATATTCGGGTTTTTCAATCATAACTTTTCCTCAAGAATAACATATCATGTCTTTGCCACGATACGCTTATTCGCAAAATGCCGCTACATGCTTTGCATGTAGCGTCGCTTTGCTAATTATAACCTATCTCAAATAATAATGCAAACCATTCCTCCGTTTGAATCGTTAACTATTTTCTCCATAGTATCCTGTAGCTTTTGCTGACTTTCCTGGTTTATTTTGTTGATTTTGGAGGTTAAACCGTCTTCAACCAACTGTCTTATGGTCTTTCCGAATATATTTACACTCCAGATATCGTTATCCTCCATACCGTCACTGTTTATATAATTTATCAGATCCTTAGCCTGTTCTTCAGACCCGACTATAGGAGCAATTTCCGTAGTAATATTGGCTTTTATAAGATGTATGGAAGGAGCCTGCGCTTTAATCTTTACTCCGTATTTGTTACCTGAGCGAATCAGCTCCGGAGATTCAAGGCTGATTTCATCCTTTTCCGGAGTTACGGAACCATAGCCTGTTTTAAGTGACTGGGCAAGAGCTGTACTCACTTTGCGGCAGCTTGACTTCGTATCTGCAAGCTCCTTTAACTCCTTCATAAATTCATATTCGTTCTGAATATTTGTTCCAAGCATATCAGAAATCATATCATAATAATACTTATCATAAAGCTTGATTCCTATATTGACATTTCCATCCGCAAGATTAATATTACTCATATCAATCTTTTCGATATATTCATCAGAAGCAATCTTAAGATTATCAATATCACGCATATGATTTATTCCTGCAAAGCTTTCCTTTGCAAGTTCAATAAGATATGCCTTTATTTCATTATCATTATCAAGCACCTCAACCCATTTTGGAATATTGAAGTTAACGGCTGTAACAGGAAATTCCATAAGCAGACGTTCAAATATTTCATTAATATCTTCATCTGTTAATCTGTCACAATTTACAGGGATTACTGTCTTTTTATACTTCTTCGATAATTCATCGGCAATAGTAACCGCCTCCTTCGAGGATGGCTGCCTTGAATTAAGCAGTATTACATAAGGCTTTCCGATTTTATCAAGCTCCATGAGAGTTTTTGTTTCGGGTTCTATGTATGCATCTCTGTCAATATCCGTTATACTTCCGTCACTGGTAATAACTATTCCTACAGTGGAATGATCCCTTATAACCTTTTTGGTACCAAGCTCT
>CALGGL010000117.1 GCA_937915975.1 uncultured Lachnospiraceae bacterium
TAAGTGCTATATTCATACTCTCACCTTACACATTTTTATTATCTTTCTCAGTCAAGCTCTTCCATTTTTATCGGTTCACCAAAATTATAGTCTTTCTTTGATGGTTTTCCAAGCAGTGCATCCATATATTTCGGTTTAATACCTATGGCAGGGCGAATACTTCTTATATTTTCTTCTGTAAATATCTCACCCTTTTTTATCGGCTTTACCGCAACCAATGAGCGGCGCACGCATAAACCTTTTTCCTCATCCTCGGTAAGCTTCAATGTCGGGCGCCCCATAATAACCTTGGCACTTCGCACATCAGATACCATCTGTGCAAACTCTGACATCTTCATGGAAAAGCCGGAGTCAATGCTTTCAACTGTTTCATCATCCAGCATAACATGCTTTTCTATTACACATGCCCCAAGAGAAACGGCAACCACATCCGCAAGTGAACCGAAAGAATGATCGGACAATCCAACCGGCACACCAAACATTTCCCTCATCCGCGGTATAACCGATACATTCATATCCTCATATTTTGCAGGATATCGGCTGCAGCATTTTAAGATTATCACATCGTTATTACCCATCTTACGACAGGCCTCCAGCGCCTCTGATATTTCCTCCTCAGAGCCCATACCAACGGACATAATAATCGGCTTTTGCTTGGACGCAATATATCTTACAAGCGGAATATCTATCATTTCAAAAGAAGCAATCTTATAAAACTCAACTCCCAAACCCTCTAAGAAATCGACTCCTTTATTGTCAAAAGGCGTAGAAAGGAAGTCAACTCCGCACTCTTCGCATTTCTTCTTTAAATCAGCCTGCCATTCCCACGGAGTCATACCCTCCTGATAAAGCTCATAATAGCTGTAACCGTCCCAAAGTCCGCCCTTAAGCGTGTAGGCTTCGTCCTTGCAGTCAATTGTAAGACTGTCTGCTGTATAGGTCTGAATTTTTACACAATCGGCGCCTGCCTTTGCAGCCTGTTCAATTATCTTATATGCGTTCTCAATTTTTCCGCCATGGTTCGCAGACATCTCAGCTATGACATATACTTCGTTATTGTTAATCTTTTCAAATAGTTTCATAATACACCCTGCCTCCACATCAATTTAATTATTATCAAACACCCAAAAGCATATAAAACACTCCGAGTGCCAAATCTTTGTCCTGTTTGAGTTTATTAAGGAACTTACTGCAATGAGGCTTATTGTGCTCCAATATTCTTGCATAATGTCCTGCGATATCGATTATTTCCTCTTCAGTAAGCTTTTTTTCATTTAAGAACCACCACACAAAGCAGGTAAAGTAAGACACGGAAAGCTCTATCAAAAGAACCTCCATCGAATAATCCCCAAATAGCCGAACAACCTTTGCGCATGCAGCGTCCGGTACACATATAACGCATTTGTCAATACTTCTTTTTTTCATATAATACGGCAGATATGACATCGCAAAATAAATATCACCAAGAGCATTAAACGGACAAAATATCCTAAAATGTCCGGGGTATTTATCTTCAAGCCGCTTTACAAGGATTCTTCCGTTCTCTACCCGTTCCTTTTTTCTTGAAATCGTATCTTCAGACAAAGAATATTCCGCATACGTATTATAATCAACAAGCTTATATATCTCTCCGTTATATCCCATACTCCTAAGCTGTTTATTCATAGTCTCATAGAAACGGGTAACAATAAGAACTGCCGACGGACCATATTCATTCTCAATGATATATGCCGGAGAAACAATAGGAATCCCCCGATAATCCTTACCATGTTTTTCAGTATTATTATCAAGAACAGCTTCTATATTGTATCCATGCTCAAGAAGAACATCCACAAGCTCTTCCGAAGCATTGCAATGTCCGAAAATGTATATTTTTTTCTCTATTAAGCTTTTATTAGATTCCATAATCGAGATATTGTTAATCATCTCTTCATATTGTGATTTATCCATAATATCCTTCTTGGTAATATAATATTTTAATAATTATAATTCAAACAAATCATCCATTACTATAACATTATCAAAAGACCATTTATACGAATTATCTTTAATTCCATATGTTGTTATAAGAGTATTATGAATTGTTTTTTTCTTCGACACGAGTTCAAATAATAATTTCTGTCTATGGCGAAGCAGCAAATCATATTCTTTATCCATAATGAACACATCACTGTAGAATTTTAATTCACATAAATTAATAACGTTGTCTTTTCTGGAAATAAGTAAATCTATCTGTGTTCCTCTCTCATCATCACCTTGTTTAATCCATGCTGACTGTTCAGAACTCACAGCACTTATACCAAGTTTATTTTTTATTTGTTCTATATGATTAAAGCAAACATTTTCAAATGCATACCCACGCCAGGAAACAACTTTTTGTGATGAACAATTCTGTTGCCAAAAACTATCGGGCAGCGACTTAAAAGCTTCAACAAATTTTATATAGAATATGCAAAATGGATCAATAAGCTTATAATGAATTTCTCTTTTTGAGTATCCAAACGGTATATATTTAAGTATGAAATCACTTGCTACCAACGACTTTAATGCTTCCGTCAATGTACCACCATCCGAATAACCGGTTTGTTCAGATATTTCTTTTCTTGTAAATCCCCTGCTTCTGGCGCTTAAGACTTTTACAATTGACATCATCATCTCGGGATTATTAAATATTGATGAAAATAATCTGTCAAATTCCTGATTTAATCTTGCTCCTTTTAAAAAGAATAATTCGTCCACATTTTGGGCCAGACTCTTACCTCGTCCAAAATAATTCAAATAAAACGGTATACCTCCAAAAATCATATAGCTTTGGACAATATCATATCTTGAAAGATTTATTCCCCTTTCCTTAAATAACAACTCACATTCCTTTAACGAAAAAGGGGACAGTTTTATCTCATATGTAACACGTCCATACAATCCTCCATGATTATTAATAAGCTTGTCTTTTATCCATGAAGTAGCACTTCCGGAAATAATAACCATTACATTTCTATGGCACGCCCATCCATTCCAAAAAGCTTCAAATGCAGTTATAAATCCTGATTTAGGAGTATCCATCCAAGGGAGTTCATCCAAAAAAACTATTTGTCTTGAACCATCGTCAAATGATTGAAGAAACATTTCAAGCATATAAAAAGCTTCCAGCCAATCTTTTGGACAAGAGCTCTTCTTCATCCCTTGAGTAAGCAAAGAATAATAAAAAGCCTGAAGCTGTTTTTTTAAAGGGCTTCCTTTTACGGCTTCATCCTCCTCAATGGGCGATAAGCCGGCATGTCGAAAGGTTATCTTATCTTTAAATACTTCGTCAATAAGATATGTTTTACCGACACGCCTTCTCCCATACACAGCAACAAGCTCTGATTTATTACTTTCATATAATTCAAGAAGTTCTGATATTTCTTTATATCTTCCTACCATAGAACCGGTCACTCCCTCCGGATGTTTTATATAAGTCTTATTGCATATATTATATAATAGGCTATTTTTAGCTGTCAATCGTATTTTTTGCTTTTCACAGCTGATTATACCGCATTATTTGTGTTATAATTAGCTGATTATTAACTTTAAAGTCACTTCAATATCACTTCAAAACAACTTCATTCAAAACTTCACCATAGATTTTTCGCTTTTCACACATCTAAAAGCATATAAAACACTCCAAAAGTCAAATCCCCACTCTGCTTTAGCTTATTAAGAAATTTGATACATTGAATTTTATTATGTTCCACTATCCTCGCATAATGCCCTGCGATATCAATAATCTCATCCTCGCCAAGCTTTTTGTCATTCAAAAGCCACCACATAAAGCAGGTAAAGTAAGACATCGAAAGCTGAATTAATAGGACTTCAACATTACCCGAAAGGTTCTCCTCCTTATCTGTTGGGAGAAGTGACCTATAGACACTGTTAACCATATAGTTTTCAAAGAAATACTCGTATGGCTCCATATAAGCCTTAAACTCAGTCCATCCATCAATCATGGCACTCATATCTGCATTTTTCAGATAATTCATAATCGGAACGATATACTTTTTATAAATACTACCCTTTTCTAGTGTTACATTTGCATTTACAAGCATATGTGCCTTGTATTGAATAGCAAAATTCAGGTCAAGATTAATTCCATCTGTTTCGGCAAAGGTCTGGGCAAGAAAGTCCACATCATAATAATTGTTAATATTTGCAGTTACTTCATCCAGACTCTTATCAGCATTATTTTTCACAAATCTGTATGCCGTAAAAAACCTTGTCCAGATGGACGAAGCCTCAACCTGAAGCAAATCTATAACAAAATCACGGATAGTAAAAAGGCGCTCATCAAATAGTTTTTCCTTGGAAATGTTTCTGCTGTAATCTTCACAATCGGTAAATACAAGATGACCTTTATCTCTCATAAGGAATTCTAGGACTGCCTGACAGGCGTTGTCGAGATAAAGCTCTATATAATTATCATTTTCAAGAGCGGTACGCGGAAAGAAATTACAGGTATAGGAAAGCATATCTTCACCGTACTTACAGACAAGCTCACATAAACCATCATCACGAAGACAAGCACATCTTCCGTCTTCACGCAATGGCATATGTTTTCCGTCTAACTCAATATTATTTTTTTTATATTTTTGGGCTGTAACATCATCAACAATGATGTTCCAATTGCCACAACAGGTATTGCGACAAGCACCTGCTATACAGGAAAAATCATCATAAAATAATGGTTTAAGGTATGGTTTCATATGCGTATTTTCTCCGTATTAAATCAAAAAATCTTGCAATCAATTAATTATTCAAAAAAAATAATGAAGTCATCACTGACTTCATTATATACTAAGTATATTTAATTATCAAATTATATTATTTTACATAATCCACAGAGTATTGATATCCTCTTCCTGCCTGAAATGCTAAAATAATCATCTCAATTCCTTTAGCAGAATAATCTCTATATTTAAAATAATAAATTAATGTATCCAAAAAATTATTTACATCTTCCTTTTTTATAGACGCAATAGAAATATTTTCAGGTTCTTTAAATAAATAACTTCTCAAAAGTTCCTGAACAAACCTTTCATTAATAAAAACCAATTCTTCATTTTCGTTATTGTTTAACTGAAGAACTTTGTGACGCAGTAACCAAAAACTTAAATATGCATATATTTTAGAATCATGAACCTTTTCAATATCCTTAGCCTCATGAAGGTTGATATTCACCCAGTCTGTAAATGGATCGTTCATTTTCTCATTTAAGTATGTAGTGCTGCCTTCAGAGAACGCTATTGACAGGAAAGTTGCCGTAAGAACTAGGGTTAACAACCATAGGCTAATGGAACGATGTCCAAGCACGACGCGACTTTCACGTCGAATGAGTAATAGTTGATGATCGCTAAATACTTTCATATTCACTTTACTTTTTACGCAAGAATTCTTCGAAGTCTGCCACAGAGAAACATTTGTCGCCGTTGGTCC
>CALGGL010000118.1 GCA_937915975.1 uncultured Lachnospiraceae bacterium
TCCCTTTAAAATAAAAGATTTATATAGAAAAAAGGAGTGTCAACTTGACACTACCCTTGATGAAGATGGAAGAATAAAAATGATAGCCCGTTCTGCGATGGACGAGAAGTGGGTTGATGAGATAGGCGAAGTAGAAGGTGATGTACTGGTCGTAATCGAGGGTCTTACGATGTATCTGTCGGAGTCTGATGTGAAGAAGATTCTTGATATTATTTCGGGACATTTCAGTAATAATAATGTAACACTGTTTATAGAGTTCATGTCTCCTTTTGTTGTTAAGAGAATAAAGGAAAAGTCGATAGACCAAAGTGGTGCCAAGTTTACCTGGGGTGCTTCATCCGGAAAGGAAATAGCTGCTCTTTCGGAGAAAATCAGCTTTGTGGAGGATAAAAGCCTCGTAGAAGGAATGCAGGTAATGTATCCGGTATATAAGGTAATCGGTAAGATTAAACCGGTAAGAAATATATCAAATAAAATTGCCGTGCTCAAAAAATAAAATAATCAGATTAATAATACTTATGCGAAAGCTTCGGATTTAAGATTGATTAATAATCCGGAGCTTTTTATAATGATTGTATAATGAAAGAATTATCAGGAAGGTATGATAAAATATAGAATGGAGGTTAAATAATAATATGGATATCAACATTTCGGATTTTTCAAAGGAATACCATGAGAAGATGTTTCCGGGTTATGTATCGGATTTTTTGCGTACCGATCCGGAGTTTATCGAAAGATTTGATAACTTTGCATTTGATGAGGTAGTTAATCAAAAGGGGCAGGAGCTTGAGGATAAGACAAGATTTATGGCTATACTATCAACGCTTCTCGGTTGTCAGGGAATTGATGAGTTTAAGGCTATGGTTCCTGCGGCTCTTAACTTTGGCGTTACACCGGTTGAGGTAAAAGAGATAGTTTATCAGGCTGTGGCATATCTTGGTATGGGACGTGTATTTCCTTTTCTTAAGGCAGTTAATGAGATATTTGAAGAAAGGGGTATCGCACTTCCGCTTGAAGGTCAGGCAACGACCACTATAGAAAATCGCCGTGAGATGGGCACACAGGCTCAAGTAGATATATTTGGAGATGGAATGAAGGATTTTTGGCAAAGCGGTCCGGAGGAGTCAAGGCATATAAATTATTGGCTTGCCGATAACTGCTTTGGCGATTATTACACCAGAACAGGTCTTGATTATAAGCAAAGGGAAATGATTACATTTTGCTTCCTTGCTGCACAGGGAGGCTGTGAGCCACAGCTTACAAGCCACGCTGCCGGCAATATGAGAATCGGAAACGACAAGGCATTTCTTATAAGAGTTATATCCCAGTGCCTTCCGTATATCGGATATCCGAGGAGCTTAAATGCTTTAAGGTGTGTAAATGATGCGGAAAAGATGGCAGGATAACGGATAATTGAGATATTAATTAGACAGCTAAATTAAAAAATGATATAGAGAAAGGAATTAAAAATTATGGCAAAGAATTTAATCATTTATTATTCAAGAAAAGGACAGAACTATGTAAACGGCAGTGTAAAAAATCTTGCAAAGGGTAACACGGAGATTTGTGCCGAGTTTATCCAAAAGGCAGTTGGCGGAGATTTATTTGAGATAGAAACTGTAAGAGAGTACAACGCTGATTATATGGTATGTATCGAGGAAGCAAAGAAAGAGCTTCATGAAAATGCAAGACCGGAACTTAAAAAATATCTCGACAGTATAGCAGATTATGATAATATATTTGTATGCGGACCTTGTTGGTGGGGAACCTTCCCATGTGCAATCTTTTCACAGCTTGAGAAGCTTGACTGGAATGGAAAGAAGGTTATGCCTCTTATGACACATGAGGGTTCGGGACTTGGTTCATGCGAACGTGATTTAAAGAAGATATGCCAAGGCGCATCCTTTGGAAAGGGACTTGCTGTACACGGTGCAGATGCAGGAAGATCCGAAAGCAGCGTAGCATCATGGGCTAAATCTCAGGCGTAAATATATAAATTACAGAGATTCTGACTTTGGATAAAATGTGCTAAGCATAGCGTTAAGTGCCAACGTGCTATGCGTGTACATTTATCCAAAGTCAGAATCCCGTTCACAATATGTAGATGATAAGGAGGTTACAGGATGGAGAATAGCAAATTTTTTCCTGAAATTCATGGAAATTTCGGTTTTGGTTGTATGAGACTTCCGATGAAGAACGGAAAGGTCGATTATGATGAATTTATAAGAATGGCAGATGCCTTTGTCGATGCAGGTTTTAATTATTTTGATACGGCTCACGGCTATCTCGGAGGACAGTCTGAGACAGCTATAGGAGATTGTGTGTCTAAAAGATACGACAGAAGCAAATTCCTGCTTACCAATAAACTGACTGATCCGTATTTTCGCTCACAGGAGGACATAAGACCTTTCTTTGAAAAACAGCTAAAGTGGTGTCAGGTGGATTACTTTGATTTTTATCTGATGCATGCGCAGGATAAGAATAATTATCAGAAGTTTAAGCGCTGTAAGGCTTATGAAACCGCATATAAATTTAAAGAAGAGGGACTGATAAAGTATTTTGGAATCTCATTTCACGATAAGGCAGAGGTGCTTGATATGATTCTTACCGAGCATCCCGAGGTTGAGATTGTGCAGATTCAGTTTAATTATGTGGATTATGATGATGCTTCGGTTGAGGCTCGTAAGGTATATGAGGTGTGCGAGAAGCACAATAAACCGGTTATAGTTATGGAGCCTGTAAAGGGCGGAAGTCTTGTCAATCTTCCTGATGATGCAGATAAGATTTTGCGTGAGCTAAATGGTGGCAGCAATGCAAGCTATGCGATACGTTTTGCGGCGAGCTTCCCTAATATGGCTATGGTGCTTTCAGGCATGAGCAACATGGAGCAGATGCAGGATAACATCAGTGCCATGAAGGATTTTAAGCCACTTGATGATAAGGAAATGGAAGCTGTACATAAGGTCTGCGATATATTTAAGTCGCTTAACCTGATACCTTGTACCTCATGTCGTTACTGTATCGAGGAAAATGAGTGTCCGATGGGCATCCGCATACCGGATATGTTTTCTTCGTTAAATGCACACGAAGCATTTCACAATTGGAATACCGGTTATTATTACAGCAATATCATAACCGGAAACGGATACGGAAAGGCATCGGAGTGTATCAAGTGCGGTAAATGCGAAAGGGTATGTCCACAGCATCTTGAGATAAGAAAGCTGCTTGAAAATGTGGCAAGGACTTTTGAATAAATATATGACAAGGCTCATGTCCATGTCGCAGGTTATAAATGCGACAAGGCTTAAGTTTATGTAACAGATTATGGAGGAAGATAAAATGAAATATGACAATAGAGAAGAATTTGAAAAGGTTGACGCCTTTGGTGTAGGTGCACCAAATGATGGCTTTGCACAGTATTTTGTTGGCAATTCATATCTAAATCCGCTCACGGATTTTGCTAATGGAGAGTTCCCGCTTTTTAATGTAACCTTTGAGCCGGGCTGCCGCAATAACTGGCACATACATCATGCAGATAAAGGCGGAGGTCAGATACTTATCTGTACTACAGGCGAGGGCTGGTATCAGGAGGAAGGTAAAGAAGCAAAGGAGCTGCTTCCCGGAACGGTAATTGTAATCCCTGCAAATGTTAAGCATTGGCATGGTGCAAAGAAGGATACATGGTTTTCGCATATAGCTATCGAAGTGCCGGGTGAAAACACAAGCACCGAGTGGTGTGAGGCGGTGGATGCCGATACATATAATGCGCTGTAGAGTGATAATTAATCAGATTTAATTAACTAAAAATGCATCAAAATATATAGTTTTTGGTGCATTTTTTGAGTTTGCGCGCCATGGGCGCGCTCTAACGGGTGTAAGTCCCAAACACGCCCAGATAGTGGGAAGTGTATAGCCGAACAGCAAGGGTGTCCATCGTGAGGTGGAATCTGAAGGAAGCTGTAAGCAAATC
>CALGGL010000119.1 GCA_937915975.1 uncultured Lachnospiraceae bacterium
GCCTGCTTACACTTATGGGAGCGGCAGGTTTGATTTTAGCAATAAGCCTAATTCCCGACTCTATATTGAGTGATGAATTATTTATAAATAATATGAATATGCGTGGAAGCGGTATTCTGTTATTAGGAGGTGTTTTGAGCCTGTATATCGGATGTAGGCTTTCTTTTAAGCTTGCATTTATTGCTTTAAAAACATCAGAAAAAAAGCCTGCCATACTTGCAATAATTATAAATATATTACTTGTTGCTGCCTGTATATTTACTTTGATATTTAAAATAATAGGAATTATAAATAATTAAGTATTATTTAATAACCGGAACAGTTGAAATCACCTCCATAATAGGATAAAATACCCTATGTGGGGGTGATTTTTGTGAAGTGTCCATCTTGCGGAAGTGAAAATAAAAATACTAATATAAAATGTGAGGCATGTGGTGCCGAGCTTCATCCTGAAGAGGAAGAAAGCTTTAAAGCGGATTCAAGTTTTAATCCGAAGTATATTGACGGAAATGATACAGTAAAGAATTTGGATTATATAAAAACAAGGCGAAAAAATATAGGTTGTCTTTCAAATGTTATTATTGCTGTTATTTTGATTCCATGGATATTGGCAGGTCTCGCATTTATAGGTGTAAGTCTTTTTTCGATTATTTCAAATGTAAAATTGTCAAAAAATTATGCTGAAACAGATGCAAAGCTTGTTGATTATGTTGTAAAAATGGATAGCGAAGGTAAGACGGAGTATAAGGCAATTTATGAGTTTGAGGTCGATGGTGTTAAGTATACCGCTTCACCTGATAAGGTGGGCTCGAAAAACAGCTTTAAAAAGACTGCAAAGGTTAAATATAATCCGGAATATCCAAATGAAAATCTTATGGCGTCCGGTTGGGGAAGCCTGCTGTTAACAGGAATTATTATGGAGATTGTCATAGCAATTATTTATATTATCATCAGACGAAAACTAAAAGGGATGTCTGATATGGTAGATGAAGCGATTTCAGAAGAAATAAGTGATACACAAGGGGAGGAATGACATATGTGGATTGGAATTGTTATAGCAATTATAGTAGTTATCGCAATTTTAATTATTGCTATGTATAACAGCTTTGTAAAGCTTGATAATAAGGTAAACGAAGCATTTTCAACCATGGATGTCTATCTCGTAAAACGTTGGAATATGATACCAAAGCTGGTAGATGTGGTTAAGGCATATGCTGCACATGAAAAGTCGACTTTGGAGAGTATAGTAAGCTTGAGAAACGGCTCATACGAAAGTATGTCTGAGGCTGATAAGATAAAGGCAAATGTCGAGCTTTCAAAGGGTATAAATAAGATGATGGCGGTTGCCGAGGGTTATCCTGAACTTAAGTCAAGTGAGAACTTTATAGATTTAAGTAACAAGCTTTTTAAGGTTGAGGATGAGATTGCCAATTCCAGAAAGTATTATAACGGAGTAGTAAGACTTTTTAATAATAAAACAGAAACCTTTCCTGGCAATATATTAGCAAAGCTTTTCGGATTTAGTTCAAAGCAGATGTTTGAGGCAGAGAGCTTTGAAAGAAATGATGTGGGGATAGATATTTAGGTCACAATAAAAGGGGGAGATTTTATGGGACGTAATATCAGAGTAAAGTGGTTTATATCAGCTGTTTTAAGTGCTGTTTTTATATGCCTTTCATTTACATATACTGATTCATATGCAGCAGAAAATGACGACTCTGATGATGGTGTGGTAGGATATGAAAACTATACACCAAGCGAAAATCCTGATTATGAATGGTATGATTATGTTATAGACAGGTATAACGTTGATATCGTTGTAAATGAAAACAACCGTCTGGATATAACAGAGACGTTGGTTGTTTATTTTAATGTTCCAAAGCATGGAATATACAGAACAATACCTCTAAAAAATACAGTTGTGAGACAAGATGGCACAACCTCTAAAAATCGTACGCAGGTTACCAATATAAAAGTTAATAATGAATATGAAACTCAAAGAGAAAATAATTCTTTAAAGCTTAAGATAGGCTCGCCTAATGTAACGGTTACAGGTGCACAGTATTATACTATAAGTTATACCTATAATCTGGGTAAGGATCCTATGAAGGATTATGATGAGCTTTATTATAATATCATAGGTCCTGAATGGTTGGATACGGTTATCGGAAATGTATCCTTTACCATTACCATGCCTAAGGATTTTGATGCAAGTAAGCTTGGCTTTTCATCAGGTTATGAGGGTAGTACCGATAGCAGCGGGATTGTTTATTCGGTTGATGGAAATGTTATAACAGGAAGCTATAACGGAATTCTTGAGGCTACGCAGGCATTAACGGTAAGGTGTGAACTACCGGAAGGATATTTTGTCGGAGCAGGACTTGATATAAATGTAAGAGATTACATTATGTTTTTTATTCCTATAGTATTATTGCTCATATCCATACTTATATGGTTTATATTTGGACGTGATGATAAGGTTATCGAGACCGTTGAGTTTTATCCGCCGGAGGGCTTTAACAGTCTTGAGGTAGGATTTTTATATAAAGGAAAAGCAGATAATCAGGATGTCGTTTCGCTTCTTATATATCTGGCGAATCAGGGATATATTAAGATATCGGAATTTGAGGAAAAGAATTTCCTGTCGAAGAAAACAGGCTTTAAGATTACGAAGCTTAAGGATTACGACGGAAACAATATAAATGAGAGAACCTTTTTGAACGGTCTTTTTAAAATGAATTATGGCAAGGGAATACTCTTGAAAAATGGAGAAGCTTATGATGAGAGTGAACGAATAGAGGTTACCTCTACCGACCTTTATGACAGCTTTTATAGGACTGTAAATAAGATCCTTAAAAATATAAATGACAAGGAAAATACATATAAGATATTTGAAAAAAGAGCATCGAAGAAGTCTGTATTTATTACACTTATGATTATAGCAGCATTTATACTGATAACTATACCTCCGATTACTACATACGGTATGATAGAAATGCTTCCTTTTGCAATTATCTTTCCGGGAATAGGTTTTACGGTAATGTTTGGCATGTTGTTTGAAAGAAGCAACACCGTATATGTAAACGGAAAACCAAAGAATTCACCATGGGCATCGAAAATATTTGGTCTTATATGGGGTATGGGCTTTGGCGGTGCACCTTGGGCAATGATTGTGCTTCCTGCACTTTTACAGGATAAGTGGTATTTTATAGGATATATGGTTGGCATAGTTTGTATAATCGGAATGGTTCTTTGTCGTGTATATCTGCCTAAGAGAACACCTTACGGCAATATGATGCTCGGTAAGGTAAAGGGCTTTAAGAACTTCCTTGAGGTGGCAGAGAAAGAAAAGCTGGAGGCTCTGGTTATGGAGCAGCCGGATTATTTCTACAACATACTTCCTTATACCTATGTACTTGGTGTATCCGATAAGTGGATTAAGAAATTTGAAACAATAGCAATTGAGGCACCGTCATGGTATGACAGCCCTACATTTAATACGGCAGCCTTCGGTGCATTTATGGGTGCGACCATGGCAGCAGCATATACCTCCATGAGTTCAAGTCCTTCAAGCAGCTCCGGTGGAAGCTCGGGAGGCGGCTCATCAGGCGGCGGCTCCGGTGGCGGAGGCGGTGGCTTCTGGTAATTTGTGTCATGGGGCGTGAGCCTTGTCACATATTTCTGTTCTTCGATTATAGTACATCAGATAAAAACAGATCTATATGTTAGCTAGTCATCAATTTGCTAAATCAAATCGCTCAAATTCTTTATAGGTGCTAAAAATCGAAAACTCGCTACGCTCAAACAGTTCGATTTTTTTA
>CALGGL010000120.1 GCA_937915975.1 uncultured Lachnospiraceae bacterium
GTATAAATTCATTGTCGATACCATTTTGTCATTTTGTTGAATATTTTTCTTTTCACTGTTTTCAGTTTAAATAAAAACAAAAATGCTCCGCATTTTTGCGAAGCATTTACTACATAATCAAAGTTATTAAAAATCTTTTAAATAATTTTAATATCGATTAAAACAATAAAAACCGTATCTACATACAAATTTACCATTATTATGCTTTTCTTGAGTAAGCATTTCAACTCTTTTCCATTTATCCTCATCAAAAAGTTCAATTCGTTTTCTGATAAAGTCCTCTTCATCACTTAAAAACAACTGAACCAACGGATTATAATTAGAATAACGCCCAAGCCAAAAATCTCCCGGGCTAATATCCTTCTCAAATCCATCCAAATACCTTTCATATATATTAGAAGTAACCAGTCTGTCATCTATTTTCAGTTTATATTTATCTACAAGCACATCCGGAAATCTGAGAAAAATCACTGCATCCAATTCATCAGAATACGCGGATATTATAAGAGGTTCAACAGATTTTACAATAGCCGGCTGTGTATCCCCACAACTAAGAAACTCATCAATACGATCAAACTGATTATTATACGCTTTCTTTACTTTAGGTGAAACCACGATTAGCTTATCACGAATATATTTAAATTTCTTTTTTGATAAATGCACCTGACCGGCATTTTCCGCTTTGGAATTAGGATCAGTATATCTTCTTTTTGGTTTTTTCTTAAATATAGCTATCTCACCTCTTGCAACATTTTTTAACTTTTCACTTATCCCTAATTTCTCCTGCTGCTGTTAACAATCATAATAAGTCTTAGCAACTGAAGTATCGTCGAGAACAGTGCTGCAACATAAGTAAGTGCTGCCGCTATAAGAACCTTCTTTGAACCGGCAAGCTCTTCTCCCGCAAGCATGTTGCTTTGATCAAGTATCTTGATTGCCCTGTGTGATGCGTCAAACTCAACAGGAAGTGTAATAAGCTGGAAAAATACAACTGCTACGAACATCCATACGCCAACCTGCGCGAGTCCGAAAGAACCCATGGCGAGTCCCGCTATAAGGATAGGCCATGAAAGCTTTGAACCGATATTGGCAATCGGAACCGAAAGCGATCTTAATTTAAGCGGTCCGTATCCTACCTGGTGCTGTATAGCATGTCCGCATTCATGTGCTGCAACGCCGATTGCTGCAACTGAAGTCTGGTTATATACACTGTCGGAAAGTCTTAAAACCTTTTCGCTCGGCGAGTAATGGTCTGTAAGATTACCCTTTATCCGCTCAATCCGCACATCGTATATACCTGCTCCATGAAGTATCGTCTCTGCTGCCTGCTGTGAAGTAATCCCACGGCTGTTTCTGACCGTACTGTACTTTTTAAATCTTGCATTGACATTCCACGATGCAATCATACTTATGACCGCACCAATGATTACCAAAATATACGTAAAATCCATATACATTTTTGTTCACCTCATACTGTTATAATATTGATTTAAAGTATATTGTACAGTATTTAACCAAATCTTTCAATTTAAAAATCTCCTTTTGCATTATTAATGCACCATACCGGTATTGCTTTTATAGTTCATATTTAAATCCCTAAGCTCTACCTCTCCGTTTATATAAGGCTCATAAAATGCATCTATGCTTCCGCCACCTAAGTTATCACAGCCATTGCAAAAATCACAGGCTCCGCCGCAGCCGTTCAAACCCTCCTGAACAATTTTCATTCGTTCTTCTTTAGTAGTATCCTTAATTAAAAGACTCTTCATTTTATCACCACCCCGTCTTCCAAGACTACTCCTGCTGGGTTAATTCATCATAATATTTTACAAGATCCTTTCGATTATCCTTGGTGTATGAAATTGCGGTACGAGGATGCTGGTTAAGTATACCTGTCAAAAGGTACTGCATATCATATCCCCATACTACCCCGGATTCGCGAAGAGGTATCATATATTTTTCGATGAATTTTATAACGGGATAGATAGAATACTTAGGATTTTTAAGACATCCTATAAGATTTTCTATCGAGCAGTTGCCTGCTCCGCGTCCCATTCCGTTATAGGTTCCATCCAAAAAGTCCACACCGTCTCCGCAGGCTTCAAGCGTATTGGCAAATGCAAGCTGCTGATTGTTATGTGCATGCATTCCTATCTGCTTATTGTATTTCTCACCATATTCAAGATATAAATCCGCTATACGTGCTATCTGCTCCGGATAAAGAGCGCCAAAGCTATCAACAATATAAATAACATCTACAGATGAATTTCCAAGCATCTCAAGTGCTACCTTTACATCAGACTCCTGAGCAGTCGAAATAGCCATTATGTTACAGCTTACCTCGTAGCCCTTCTTTTTTGCATCCTCGATTATATCGATTGCACCCGGCATCTGATGCACATATGTTGCTACACGAATCAGATCCACAGGGCTGTTAGCTCTGTCTTCTATATCTGTCTTGTAATCACATCTACCTACATCCGCCATTACTGCAAGCTTTATCTTTTTTTCGCTGTTTTCTCCTATTACACGAAGTATATCCTCATCATCACAGAACTTCCAGGTTCCGAATTCATCTGTTGAAAATATCTCCTTAGACGCCTTATAGCCAAGCTCCATATAGTCAACACCTGCTTTGATATTGGTCTCATAAAGTGCCTTTACAAATTCATCTGTAAAATAAAAATTATTAACAAGTCCGCCATCCCGAAGTGTTGCGTCAAGAACACGAATGCTCTCTCTTACGCCCATAAATTCCGATAACTTTTTTTCTTTCATATTATTAACCTTTCATATTCGATTTATTTCACTTTAAATTGATAAAGTCTACAAAAGATAAAATAACATTAATTTGATTTAATTGCAAGCAATAATACCTATAACCGTTTCTTATTAAACACAATTATTCCCGTCACAAAAAATACCACGCTTACAATCAATGTAACTATAACCGCCACAGTATAATCAGAAGTCTCGGAGGCTCCTGTTGTAAGGCTGTATCCGGTTGTCAGCATAGTTTCCATATATTTATCAACCTTCGGTATCATACTGATAAGATATATTCCAAATACAACTCCACCTGTTCCGAGCAGCACGCCGCTTCCGTTTTGTGCAAGTGTCGAAGAAAGCACCATAATCATTATGATCCATATGCCGAAAAACCACCAGCAAAACGAGGAAAAAAGCAGATTATCAGCTATCGAATTATCCCAGTAAAAATCATTATATACATAGGTTATTCCAAAACACATCCAAAAGCACACAGTCCAAAGCAAAACCAAAACAACGGTTTTGGCTATTACCACATTGTGCCTTTTTAGTCCCTTTGTAAGTGATAAAACCAAGGTTCCGGATTGATATTCCTTTGTAAATATACTGCTTTCCAGCAGTACAAATGCTATAAGTCCCATAGGAATATTTTTGAAAAACTGCTCCCATGACATAAGGGCATCAACTGTTATTTTTCCTACCTGTATACCGCTTTCAGCCAGACTGTCCGACATTTTTTCAAAAAGCCACGGGGTAAGCTTGGCTATCGCAGGGTTCATTATTCCAAATATTATAAATATTATTCCGAGAACCAGCACCTTATTGCTGCGAAGCTGATCCATTATTTCTTTTTTGGTAAATGCGTATAGAGATTTCATCAGCCAACCACCTCCAAAAACAGATTTTCAAGAGAAGGTTCAAGCCTCTCAACCTTTATAACCGGAAGCTTTTTCTCCGAAATATATCCAAGCACCTTATACAAGCTTATGTCCGCTTCCTTAAATGTAAGCACCTTACCGGACATATTGTCTGCTCTCTTAAGTCCTTCAAATTCCTCAAGCAGCACTTTAATAGCTTCGTCATTTTCTGCTTCAATTATATATTCATCCGAACGGTATTTGCCTTTTATAGCATCAAGCTTTCCTGAAAGCTTGATGTTTCCACCGTCCAAAAATGCAATATCAGTACATATACGTTCTACATCTGCGAGTATATGCGTGGAAAAAAGCACAGTAGTTCTGTCCCTTACCGAAAGAAGTATATCAAGTATTTCCTTTCTTCCCAAAGGATCAAGCGCAGAGGTCGGTTCATCACAGATTAAAAGCTTCGGCTCACCCAAAAGTGCCTGTGCTATACCAAGCCTTTGCTTCATACCTCTTGAATAACCCTTTATGCGGTGTTTTTCCTTATCAAGTCCGACAGCACTTAAAAGCTCGTCACTTCTTTCTTTTATAGCCTTATTATCAAGACCTGTTATCTCACCGCAGAAGTTAAGATATTCTCTTGCGTTCATAAACGAATAAAAATCAGGTACATCCGGAAGATAGCCTATATATTTATTGGTTTTTGTCTGACCGTAAACAACCGTCTCATCAGCAACCTGTATCTTCCCCTCATCTGCCTTGATGAGTCCGAGGATATGCTTCATAGTTGTGGTCTTACCGGCTCCGTTTTTGCCGATAAAGCCAAATATGCTATGCTCAGGCACCTTAAGCGTAACACCCTTAAGTACCTCCTTATCGCCAAACCTTTTATAAAGATTATCAATACTTAAAACATCCAAATTATTCGTCCTCCTTACCAAGAACAAAATAAAGTATAGGTCCTATAAATTCCATGCCTATTATCGTAACAAGCACCCAAAGCAGACGGCTTCCTCTTTTATAATTCTCATGTGTAAATATATGATGCAGTGTTACAACAAGTAAAATTATCTCAACTACTGCAAGCGGTATTATAAACGGTAAATATTCTCCTATCTTATCCATATATTTTCTCCTCCATTCCATAGGTTTCAACACAGTAACCCTTATGTCCGCAGCAGCTGCAGGTAAGCTTTCTAAGCCTTGGCGTATGTGATGCAAAAAAGCCCTCGACATGCTTTGCCTTAAATACATTATGACATTCCGGACATATGTAGGCCACCTTATCAAAATAATACTTACTGAACCAAAATGCTCCGACCATTACTACAGGCACAAATACTAAAAACGGTATCCAGATTCCCTTTACAATCCAAAGTGCTATAAGCCCTACCTCAACCAAATCAAGAGGTATGCCCACGACCATCATCATTTTGTGCAGCTTACGGAGTTTTTTTCTGTTCTCCATAATGTATGCTATGTCACCGATGGATTCAACCGAATAATTATCAAGCCCCTTAAGCTCTTTTTTTATCTGCTCAACCTTTTCGAGCATTTCCTGTTTTTCCGAAAGCTCATCACGTAATACCTTTTCCTGCTCTTCAAGCAAAACAGATATTACATTTTCAGTATTATCCTCCTCCAGAAGTTCACCTATTCCTTTAATCGGAATTCCGACGTCACGAAGAAAGCAAATAATCTTGAGCTTTTTTAAATCCTCCTCCGAATACAGTCTTCTTTTCCCCTCACTTAATTCACTCGGAACAAGGATTCCTCTTGAGTCATAATACTGAACGGTTCTTACAGTAACATTACAGAGCTTAGCCATCTCTCCGGTTGTATATTTTGACACAGCGATTCACCTCCTACCATTTTTTATTAGCTTTATTAAAAAGCCTCGGATAAGTTCACAAACGAAAATCAAAGATTTTCTTGTTCACTTAACCTCCTATGCGTCGGATATTACAATATTACGCTACGTAACAAGCAAGTCTTTTTTGAAAAAAATAAAAATATTTTGAAATTTTGTTTTTATAATCAGAAAAGTTGTCACAACAATCGTCACACGATTATTATGACAACTTTAATAAACCTGTTAAATCTTAATTAACTAAACATACAGCATTTATTTTGTATTTTCCTCTATAAAATTTATCTCAAGCTCTCTTTCTCCGATAGATTCAGAAAGAATTCCCTCTATAACTTCCTTTGTCTGCTCATCCGCCTTATCCATCAGCTCATAAACCTGAACCTTTCCCGCAACATCCTCCTCAGCAGCGGAAATAGCTTCCTTTACGTCATACTTATCACTCCAGTTAAATAGTGAATGCATCTCATCATAAAACTCTATCGAGTCATTGTACACCTGTATAGAAAGTATCTTGGCATGAGGGATACTGACAATTACCTTATCCTTTGTAACTTCTATCTCCATTTCGGATAAATCCACTCCGGCCTTAACACTTGCCGAGTATATCATATTAAAACCGGTCTGTGTGATAAACGGAATCTTACCCTCGGAATATACTATAAGTCCCGTATACTCAAGCTCGGCAGTTGCAAGTTCGCTTATATTTTCAAGCTTTGCACTGACAAAAGCCGTATCTATATCCGGTTTCTTTTTTGTATGAAGCTTAGCGGATATAAAATATGTAATTATAACTGCTATAACAAGTATCAAAAGCATCCATACTTTGGTAACCGTATTTTTTAATTTTTCCGAATTATCATTTCGCTTAAATTTCTTTTCAAGCTCCTCTATCAATTCTTTTTTATCCTTGTCGGTCATGATAAGATTGACCTCCTTCATCATACTTTCATTATTTTAACACAGTTAAGGCTATGATGCACTAAAAACATGTATCATAGCCTTAATATTAATAGCTTATCGTTCCCGTTACCGGTTCGTTATACAAAGGAGAACCTGTTTCCACAAGCTGATATCTGTTACCGTAATAGCTGTCGCTCCAGCCGTTTTCTGCATAATATATTTCTCCTGTTTCAGTATCATATATACGCTCTCTTCCAAGAGTAGCATCACTGTACTGCTGTGATTGTATATCATAGGAATTATTTCTTGCTTCCCACGAAGACATAATCATATCACTCATTACATTTGCCTGATAACTTAAGTAATTTGCTGTAGACTGTATCTGTCTTTGCATTGCAGCTCTGTCATCCCAATACTGATCGGAAAATGTAAGTGATGCAAACATCTGCCCAAGTACACCCTCCCAATTGGTGTACTCCTCTTCCGGTGCGGTCATTATAACTGTTCCATCCGCAAGATCTAAAGAGCCATCCGCAAGTACCGGATTAACAGATACCGGTGCATCAACAACTCCGGATGTAAATACACCTTCGACATTAACACCACCCATAACACATGTTGCCTGAAGTATATCACCGCCCCATCCGTTATCGCCAAGATTGTCTATCACATTAAAATCTGAATATCCAAAATAATCTCCACTGTTTTCAAACAGGGATTGTACCGATGCAGTCGGACTAAAATACCAATATTCTCCATAATCTATACCAAATATATTAATGGTATATTGTCTCCACCACTGCCACTCATCATACGAAGGATACGATGTAACAGCAGTACAAAAATAAAATCTTCTTCCCGGCGAATCAGGATCATATGCAATAAGTTCATAACCGATAACATCTATATTTTTTACCGATACCTCCCAGCCCTCCGGTATATCAAGTGTCATATATCCTTCAGGTGTCGTATAGCTTACCCATTTAATTGATGCGTTTTCAGTAGGTGTGACCTTAACATTTGCGTCAGAATCAACCTTTTCCTCTGTAGTCTGTGCCTGAGTTGTATTATCAATCGGAATAAGCTGTCCACCCTCAGTTGTTGATTCAACTGTACTTTCTTCAGTATTTCCGGATGTGTTTTCTTCTATTTTCTTGCTTTCCCCACAGCCCGCCATAGCTAAAGACATAGTTACTGCAAGTAAAATTCCAACAATTCTTTTTTTCATATATAAAAAGCCTCCCATCATAAATATTATTATACAGGCATAATTTATTTCTTCTTACATCATTTCTGAACTTCTGTCAACTTTGTAAAAAACTTATTTAATTCAATTATAGGAATCGGACGGGAATATTTATATCCCTGCAGATAGGATGCAGACATATTTATACACCTCTTCTCGTCACCGTCATTTTCAATACCCTCATAAAGTACGGAGTAATTAAGCTCGGAAAACATACCCGCAAGGCTCTTAACCATTTTCTCCGAACGTTCATCCGAATCGCTGGCAAGTACAAGCGATCTGTCAAACTTGATAATGTCAAACGGAAGCTCCATGATACGCTCCATATTGGAGTATCCTGTTCCGAAATCATCGAGGTAAAGCTTGATGCCTCTGTCCTTAAGCTCTTCAATCTTATTTTTCATTAAGAGGAAATCACTGTCATTTCTTGACTCTGTAATCTCAACAGCAATCTTTTCATTTGGAATACTGCTTTCTTCAATTATCTTATCTATATCACTTGTAAATTCTTCATCACGAAGTTCCATAACGGATACATTTACCGAAATACGATTTACATCATATCCCTCATCCAGCAGATATTTAATCGCATCACAGGTCTTCTTAAGTATAATCTCTGTAAGCACATGGATAAAGCCATGCTCTTCGGCTATCGGTATAAACTGATCCGGAAAAACCATGTCTATATCCGGAAGCTTGAGTCTCATAAGTGCCTCAGCCGTGTCATAACGACCGGTTTCTATATTAAATACAGGCTGGCAATATGCCAGAACCCTGGTATCATTTAAATCATGCTTTTTATAAATATCCGTAAGCTCTTCAAGTATGTACTCATATTTGTTAAATTCATCTACATCATCTATACCTACTATATATACGGAATTAAGCTCCATCTTTCTATGAATATTGGATATAAAGCTTACATATTCATTTTTCCTGCTTATTTCTTCAATAGATTCACCTATTATAACCTTATAATCCATCTGAAATTTATCATACTCTACCTGAAACTGGTTAAGTATTTTATTTAAGCGGTTTTCATGATCGGGATTAAGATTTTTTGGAGCAACCAAAACTACATGTCCGTTACTGATCTGAAATAAGACAGACATTTTAAAGAACTCACTGGCAAATCTTCGAATTGTACTCTGTAAATCCGCAGGCAATACCTTACCCTCAGCATCATAATCCGGCAGATAAAGACTCATAAAAAGGAAATCCTTTTTCTTACGGTAATTGTATTTTATAAGGTCCTGCATAGCCATCACATTTACAGCTCCGCTTTCAATGTCATACGAGGTCGAATGAATCAGATAAAACATACCGATTACAGGAAATAAAAATGTGGCTACCGTAAACGAAGACTGTCCATGTCTGCCCTGTGCAAAAAGGACTAAAAAGGATACAAACATAGTTCCGTAAAAACCGTTCATTATCTTTTTATATATTCTGTCCCTGTACACAATCATCAGATACGATATCTCAACCACAAAGGCTATATATCCAAACATAAAGATATTTATACCTGATACAGCCGTTCCGCTGCTGTTTAATCTAAAGCCTGTACCTGTTACCGTCGTAACAATATCTGTTATTATAACGGTAAGATAAATCAATGATGCAATTATCATAATAGGAACTTTTCTATGTCTCTCAAGATGTTGAATCTCAACGATATAAACAATAAAAAGGAGTAAAATCGAAAATAAAACTGCATGATAAATAACTCTTACAACATACACAGCTGTATAATTACCATCATCGACATTGGTATATAAAACATGATGAATCATATCGCACATAGAAGCGGCAACAAGATAAAATATCATATTAAGAAAAAGATTGAAATTTTTTGTCTTATTTACATAGGAAGTAGCAACCAAAACAATCATAACCATAGATATGGCTATGACTACGATATCTCCGACAGGTGAATAATTGTCAAAATATAACTGTTGTCCCATCCTGCTTCCTCCATGAATCCTTATCCTTTCGGTATCTGATTCCAAATGTGACGTATATCCGGAATCAAAGCGCCATTCCTTTGGCTTTTTGTCTATTATATTATAACTAAAAAGCGTTAATTACGCAAACATTTTATGTAAATCTAATCATCTTTTTTATTTATAACTTTGTTCTACTGTTTGCTCTTTGATAAAAGCCATGCCATTATGTGAATAGCCTGCTGAAACTCTCCTTTTTCTATCATGGATTCTATCTCTTCGGCGGTGTATTTTCTTACATTCAAAAATTCCGTATCATCCAGATTCTGTCCTGAAACCTTGCGGCAGTTTTTCGCCTCAAAAACATAGGCATAGTTATCTGCTATGGTTGCATTGGACGGAACGGTTATAAGGTGTCTCCATTCATCGGATACATAACCGGTTTCCTCTTGCAGCTCTCTTCTTGCAGCCTCCAATGCATCCTCTGCTACCGCCTTATCATCTGTTCCGTATTCCTTGCCGTCAGTACGCTCTATACCACCGGCCGAAAACTCGGTAGTAACCTGCTTTATACCATAGCGAAATTGTCTGACACATATATATTTACCCTCCTCATCAGAGGCTACTATTACTACGTAATTTCGTCTGCTGTAGGTATAATACGGCTCAAATTCCGTACCATCCGGAAAGCGAAAGGCCGAACGTCTGAAATCAATCCACTCATCCTTTACAATATGTTCGGTTTTTATCTCTTCCCATATAAGATTTTCATCTTCTGTTTTATTAATATCCTTACTCATATTTTAACCTAAAAAGCGCTCCAAATATTTATAACATTTTATATTTAACTATACCATGTTTTATATAGGTTTATCAATGTATTTTTGGCATTTCTTCAAACACCGTCAAGATATCTCCGTCTATGCAAATGGCTCTTTCTTTAATTACCTCCGGTGCGAACGCCTCTCCGTAATTGATGCAGGCATAAACCGCATTAGGATTAACAGCTGTCATCTGCCAGAACGGATACTTGATTATAACCGGTGTATTGGCTCCGACTCCAAGTTCAAGATAGAGCACATGCATATCCTCGTGTCTTCTTAAGAAGTCCGAATAACGGGATGAAGCAAGCTTCCAGCCCTCGTCCTCCACAAATGTATCATCTGCACGAAGATTCATGGTCACATCACTTCCGTCATCAGGACATTTAGGTATAAGCTCTGTTGGGATTCTCATAGACAGCTTTCCATCCTCAGGTACTTGGAACACACCATTTTCATCCTTTACAAAGCCCTGTGACTCCATCGCCTTCATAACCCATTCTTCATTATCATAGGTTTTTTTGAGCTTGGAATTAACACTCTGGAAAAGACCATAGTCTCCCTGTGTATAGAATAATCTCTTCTTATCAAAACCTGCTCTCTGGAACTGATGGTCAACATTAGTAGTTATTACAAAATAATCCTTACCGTCAACCAAATCATAAATCATATCATAAACCGGCTTCGGTGCATCTATATATCTGTTAAAATATATGTGTCTTGACCACCACGCCCAAAGAGTCTCTTCATCAGGAAACGGATAAAATCCTCCCGAATACATATCACGTATGCCAAACCTCTTGGCAAAGTCATAAAAATACTTTTCAAACCTCTCGCCGCTATAGGTAAATCCCGCAGATGTGGAAAGTCCTGCTCCCGCACCGATTATAATCGCATCTGCCGTCTCTATCTCCTTTTTTAATCTCTTTATATTATCCTCACGTGAACCTGTCTCACTTATTATCCTGTAGCTCATAGCTCTCATCCCCTCCATTATTGTTTCTCTGTATCCGTCACTTTTTTTAAGAAAGTAATCCTTCGTAATAGAATTTGTCTTCATCTTTAAAAACATTAAATATCACCCTTTCCATGCTGCCCTCATGCTCCGACAGCCATTTCGTCACCGTATCAACTGCAATTTCTGCCGCACGCTCATTCGGAAAATGAAATACGCCTGTTGAGATACAACAAAATGCTACACTTTTAAGTCCATATTCAAGGCACATATCAAGCGTATTCTTGTAACAGTCCGATAAATCCTTCTCAAGCTCCTTTGTAAGTCTTCCCATCACTATCGGTCCAACTATATGAATAACCTTTTTTGCCGGAAGATTATAACCGTCCGTAAGCATCGGAACAGCAGTCGGCTGTTCATATTCCATACCATACTTTAATCTTAAATTATTCATCTTTTCATTGCACTCTGCTCTCATCTGAATTCCGCCAAATGTATGTATGCAATTATCTATACAGGTGTGGCAAGGCTGAAAGCAGCCAAGCATCTGACTGTTCGCAGCATTGACAATTGCATCCACTGATAGCCTTGTTATATCTCCCTGCCATATCGAAATCATATCCGCATAATTTTTATTGCTTCCGTACTCTTCCGATACGGTCTTTATATCATTTATTTTGACTATGCCTTTTTCAATGATAGCTTCCTTAAGATACTCATCCTGTATCGCAAGTGTCTCATCGTCCGTCTTCCTCGGCATACGTATATTCATAAGGGATCGCAAAATCCTCTTTTTTTCATTTATATTGTCCGAAACCTTTAAGTTCCTATACTCGCCTGAATCTTCCTTGAACCTTTCTACAAGGTAGTTAAGCCTTTCTTCCTGTGTCTTAAATTTTGTCATATTATCCTCTCCCTATTCTTACAACTATCTTACCATTAACAGCACCCTTATCCTGTGCGGTTATGGCATCCTTAATATTATCAAATTCAAAAACCTTTCCATATATAGGAACTATCTTCTTATTATAAAAAAATTTAAACATGTCATCAACCACTTCCTGTGTAGGATAGTTTGAGAAAAATCCTGTAAGATAAACACCGTTTGGAATATCCTTTATAGGATCAAATCCATCAAGTGCATACACTCCGCCAAGTATGCCTGTCTGGCAGACTATACCGCCTTTATTCACAGCAGTCATAGTATCCTTGAGATACTTTGGACCAACAAGATCAAGAGCCTTTGTAACGCCTTTTATCCTGCCGGTCAATTTACCATCATCCAAAAAGACTTCATCCGCTTCTTTTATAAGTACAAATTTATCTTCTCTATGAGTTGTGGCAATCACACGTATGCCAAGTGCCATTGCTATCTGTATGGCAGCATATCCAAGTGCACAGGTTGCACCGCGAATAAGTAATGTATCCTCTGCCTTAAGATTAAGGCATTCAAAAAGAGAACCCCATGCCGTAAAATATGTCTCAGGTATAGCAGCAAGCTCCTCCCAGTTAAGTTCACTTTCTATCTTAAATACATGATGTGCAGGAAGTAAAACATACTCTGCATAGCTTCCGTTAAAGCTTCTTCCCATACCACCCATCATAGCTATAACCTTATCGCCTTTAGTTAATGTCGTATCGGATACATCCTCTATTACTCCCACACACTCGATACCGGGTATAACAGGCTTTTGTATGTAATCAGCATTTATCTCATTTAATCTGAGTATCTGTTCAGAATGATTCATTCCAAATGCCTTGACCTTTACAAGCACCCAACCGGATTTAACATTAGGTATCGGAAGCTCTGAAATTTCAATTTTTTCTGCAGGTGTTATTTTATCTATTGATATTGCTTTCATTTTTTTATCCATATATTTCAAACCTCACATTATATTTTAATTCACTATTTCTATCATTTTTTATACTAATTCAAAAAGCTCTCCATTTTCATCTGCCCAGCAACCCGGATCATCTGCATAAAAATCTCCATTTGTTCCTTTTGCAACAGCAGGGCAGCCTCTACACCATGCAAGAAGCTTGCACCTGGAACATTTACTGAATTTCACGTACTCTCGATAAGCCTCCATGCTTGTAATCCACACATCTGCAAGTCTATCCTCAAATACATTTCCCACCTTGCTTTCAGCGACTCTTCGACATGCGTAAATATCACCGGTAGGAAGTATGGTAATGTGGCAGTTTCCACAGTTACAACCTCCATATATCATGCCTTTTTCTGTATCGTCAGGTATGGTAAACTCACCTGTCTCGTATTCATACAGAGTCCACAGATGATCCTTTTTATTAAAGAACGTATCGCATCCCTCTGCCTCATACTCTTTGAATTTCTTATCACATATAGAAAGGAGTTCTCTATATTCCAATGCTGTCATACCAGAATCAAGTTCACCGCCACTTGGCACATATCTTGAAAATGCAAATATTTTTACACCTGCTTTTACTACCTCGTCGATAATCCCCGGTACTTCCATGCGATTATCCTTTGATACAGTAGTCATAATAACACTCTTAATTCCTGCACGATTTATGCATCCGATTTTCTCCAAGGTGCAGTCATATGAACCTGGCTTTCTAAACCAGTCGTGAGTTTCACGAAGTCCGTCTAAAGATAACTGATACTTTTCACAGCCATACCATTTAAGTTCTCTGCACACATTATCCGTTAGATGAAACGGATTACCAAGTATCGTAAATGGAATCTCATTTTCATGTAAAAGCTCAAGCAATCTCCAAAAATCCGGATGTAAAATCGGATCTCCGCCCGTTATATAAAAGTAAGGACTGCGGCCATACACCTCGCAAAAATCAAGACAGTTATAAAATGTATCTTCAATCTGCTCCCACGTCATTGATTTAAGGCAGGTATGCTCTCCCGATGAATAAATATAACAATGCTTGCATCTTTGATCGCATTCATCCGTAATATGCCATTGAAATGAAAAGTAAGGTTTCATAATTTAATCCTCCATATAAAACCATAAAACAAATCTTTTATTTATATCAAAATAAGCCTACACTTATAATAATCTTTTATAATTCCTCCGACAAAAGCCGGAGGAATTAAGTTTTTTGAACAATAAAACAACGTACTTTTGCTGACCTTATTTGTCACTTGCTCCGCAAGCTGTTCCACATGCTGCCTTCTTATCACCTGCTCCACAAGCTGTTCCGCATGCCGCCTTTTTATCGCCTGCTCCACAAGCTGTTCCGCATGCTGATGACGCAGCGCCTTTAGACCATCCTGCAATGTTTGCTAATGCCATACCCTTTTACCTCCATTATTATTTCAGCAACATTTATGTTTAAAAATACAAAGTAAATAACTGCTGATAGTTTGAGTATAATGGGAGACGTTTTCTTCAACAAGTACGCACTTTTTTATTAGATAGTTACCTTTTTGTAACCCATTGACTATATACACTCATATACATTATAATTTTTATGTAACATTTAAATTTGCATGTAATATAATGTGTCAAGGTGCCTGCCACGTGACGCACACGAGGAACATATTATGAAAAAGAAAGACGAATTACCGGAATGTCCTGTAGCAACAACAGTTTCACTTATAGGTAGTAAATGGAAACTTCTTATAATAAGAAATCTTATGAATCGTCCATGGAGATTTAACGAACTGCAAAAATCGCTTGAGGGAATTAGTCAAAAGGTCCTTACAGACAGTCTCCGTTCCATGGAAGCAGACGGTATAATCACAAGAACCGTATTTCCGGAAGTCCCGCCACGCGTGGAGTATTCACTTAGCGAATTGGGAGAATCTTTAAGACCGATTATCAACGATATGGCTAAATGGGGAAATGATTATAAAGATAATTTAAAGAATTAATTTATAAACTTTCGAGGTCACACCATGATTATCAACACAGGAGAAAGAACCGACATTCCTGCATATTACAGTGAGTGGTTTATGAACAGAATTAAAGAAGGTTACGTGCTTGTGCGTAACCCATATTATAATGAACAGGTTACAAGATACAGCTTGTCAAAGGATGTAGTTGACCTGCTTGCTTTTTGTACCAAAAATCCTATCCCTATGCTGCCGCATCTTAAGGAATTGTCGGACTACAATATGTTCTGGTTCGTCACAATTACTCCTTATGGAAGGGATGTCGAGCCTAATGTCCCGCCAAAGGAAAAGGTTATGGATGCCTTTAAAAGCTTATCCGACACCCTTGGCGTAAACTGTGTGAGTTGGCGCTATGATCCGATTCTTATAGATGATACATATACCCTTGACTATCATATAGAAACATTTTCCAAGATGGCAAATAATCTAAAGGGCTATACCGACAACGTAGTAATAAGCTTTATCGACCTTTACAAGAAAACCATTAAAAATTTTCCGGGAATAAGAGAGGTTACACAGAAGGAACGTGATGCCATAGGTGAAGCCTTCAGCAAAATCGGCAAAGAAAACGGAATGCTTATAAGAAGCTGCTTTGAAGGTAAAGACCTCCAAAAGTTCGGAATTGATGTATCAGGCTGTATGACAAAAGACATACTTGAAAGAGCTATCGGAACAAGTCTTGACATCACCAAGAAAAACAATCCACGCCCGGGCTGTAACTGTCTCCTTGGAAATGATATAGGTGCATACAATACTTGCGGACACCTGTGCCGCTACTGCTATGCCAATTATGATGAAAAAATGGTAAGGCAGAATATGAAAAATCATATTAAAACCTCACCATTTTTAATCGGTACAAGCCTGCCACAGGACAAGATGCATGACGCAGATCAGGTATCCTACGCAACCGGCCAGTATTTTCTTCAATTATAGTTATTTAAACATTATCTCTACTATTTTTACATATCCCATTTTCATACCCATACCAACTATCTTGCGGGTCATAAACGGAACCGACTTTGCCTTGCTTACATATTCAGGCAGCCTGTCAAAGGATACGATTTTACCGAAATTTTTGGACCACGGTCTGAATTTTGTCTCTGCATCATCCACAACGAGCAGGCAAAGATTTGTATTACCGCTTTTTTCAAGAACCTTATTGGATTTATCCGTGCCTGCCTGATTTTCCGCATCAAAGCATATTCCACCACCCGGAAATCTTTCCGCAAGAGCTGTAAAAAGACCCTTTACCGTATCGTCATCAAAGTACATCAAAACACCACCGCTTATTATAAAAAGACCATCCTCCGGTGCTGTTTCAACCTCTTCAAACCACGCCGTATCAAAAGCACTGCAAGGAACATTTTTCTCACGGTCACGCAAAGTAAAAAGACTTTTTCTTGCTTCAATTATATCCGGCAAATCCAGATTGATCCATCTGCATTTTCCGTTATCTACCTCGGGAAAGCTGTTGTCTGCACCACATCCAAGATTTACGATAGTAGCATAAGGCTTCTTTTTAAGATATTCCTTTGCCCGATCACAGAGAAATTTCTTTCGTATCGCCCATACCAGTGTCGTCATTTTATTGGTATCAAGATGCTCAAAATCATAGTCGATTTTGTCTATCAAAGCTTCTGCTTCCTTGTCAGGGAATACATCCGGATAATGCTTGGAACAATATGCCCTGCCATAAAGCGGAAGCACTAAGGTTTCCATTACTGTATTTTTTTTTATACTGATTTTATCACTCATTGCGGTTCTCCCTTTTAGCTAACTATAAAATATAGTAATATTATAGTTAGTTATAGCTAACCTGTCAATGAAGATTTTAAAAATAGGTATTTCATGGGAGTGAGCCTTGTCACAAATAGCTAGACATATAAAGAAAATCAGATGGATGTTACAACATTTGACCCGATTTGTATAAAATCAGCAACGAGTACTTGAATTGATTTTTACGTATAAAACCAATATGTTTGAGCGAAGCGAGTTTATTGGTTTTGTGCAAAATCAAGAAAGTACGAGTGCGCTGATTTAACAAATTGCTGGTTAGTTGTAGCAGCCACCTGTTTTCTTTATCTGTCATATATAAGAATTTAAATTGCAATCCAT
>CALGGL010000121.1 GCA_937915975.1 uncultured Lachnospiraceae bacterium
ACATAGCTCCCGTTTTTTTCTCTAATCATCACGACTATCTCATAAGTATTTGCTTCTTTTTTTATTTCAACGGCTTTAAATTTCTTACTAAACGCTGAAAAGCTTTTAATACCCGAGATCTCCCAAAATCTGTAATTCCCTACTTGTGATCTGTCAGCCAACTCACTATTTTCAGACTTTTTGAAAGCTTCATCTATATAATTTGCCAATTCAAATTTTTCAGCTTGAGAATTTAAAGAAATAACAGGTTCCGGAACTATATGTATTATACTATTTTTAACCTTCACATCCGACGCAATCAAATAACCTGATTTACTATTATAATATATATCAATATACACCATTCATTTCTTCCTCTTTATAAAACTAAAAGCCTTTTAATTCGTTTATCAATTTTTCAAGCTCATCATAAGTTTCCACCATATTTATTCTTGCTCTGAGCCTTGCTGAATTAGGCATTCCCTGAGTATACCATGCCACATGCTTTCTCATCTCATGTATGCCTGTGAATTCGCCCTTATATTCTATCATAAGTCTTGCGTGTCGTAACATCATTGCGCATATTTCGTTTATATCAGGTCTTTCCATATGATTTCCTGATTTTAAATATTCCTTTATATCAGCAAAAAGCCACGGATTTCCCTTTGCTGCACGTCCTATCATAACGCTGTCACAGCCGGTTTCTTTCTTAATCCTTATAACATCCTCTGCCGATGTCACATCACCGTTTCCGATAACAGGCACCTTAACGGATTCCTTAACTGCTTTAATAATATCCCAGTCTGCCTTACCATGATAATACTGCTCTCTTGTCCTTCCGTGAACGGCAATTGCCGAAACACCGGCCGACTCTGCAATTTGGGCTATCTCGGGTGCATTTATACTATCCTCGTTAAAACCTGCTCTAATCTTTATGGTTATCGGAAGGCTGCAAATATTAACAAGCTCATTTACTATATCTCCGATAAGCTTTGGATTTTTCATAAGAGCCGAGCCTTCGCCGTTATTTACGATCTTTGGCACAGGACAGCCCATATTTACATCGATAAAAGCAAAACCTCTGTCCTCAATACGCTTTGCCTGTTCTGCCATAAGACGCGGCTCACTTCCAAATATCTGCACGCCAACAGGCTTTTCCTTATCATCAGTCATAAGAAGCGGCTCGGTATTTTTGTTGTTATAATACATACCCTTGGCACTTATCATCTCTGTATAAACGATATCGCAGCCCTGCTCCTTGCATAACAAACGAAATGGCAGGTCGCATATGCCTGCCATCGGTGCCAGTATAATTTTTTCAGTAAAATCTATCATAGCATTCTCACTTTTATTCCTTGGCTCTTATGGGCACATTTTCCGTGCCTATTTTTTATCTGTCTGTCACATTACTGTTTGTCATATATAAGCTTCAAGCCCTTAAGTGTAAGGTTGGCATCATATATATCAATTGACTTGGTGTTGTCAGCAATAAGCTTTCCAAGACCGCCTGTTGCCACAACCTTTATATTATCCACCTTGGACTCTTCTTTCATCCTCTTTATGATGTATTCCGTACTTCCTATATATCCGAAAAATACACCCGCCTGCATACTTGTTACGGTATCCTTGGCAAGTATTGTATCCGGCTTGGTAATCTCTATTTCAGGAAGCTTTGCTGTACCCTGCCAGAGCGCGCTCGCACCAAGTCTTATACCCGGAGAAGTTACACCTGAACTGAAATTACCTCCGGCAAGCACAAGGTCATATGTAGTTGCCGTACCAAAATCTATAACGATGACCGGTCCGCCATATATATCATATGCGGCAACCGCATCTACAAGCCTGTCCGAACCAAGTGCCTTAGGATTAGGAATAGCTATATTAATTCCTGTCTTTATGCCCGGTGCAACAATAATCGGATTAACATGCAGATATTTGATTATTCCGCTTGTGAGTGAGTGCATAACATTCGGAACAACAGATGATATGATAACCGCATTTATATCATCTGACTTCATATTTCTTACACTCAACCAGTCACAGAAAAACATTCCATATTCATCAGAGGTTCTTGAAATCCCTGTTGTCATACGAAATGTGTACTTTAAATCCTTATCATCAAATAATCCGACAGTTATGTTAGTATTTCCTACATCAATTGCAAATAACATATTTTCTCCCTTTTAAAAGAACGCCTCAAAATACTGCTCAAGCTGTTCAAATAATTCCTTCTTTTCTTCCTGTATCTGCTTAACCTTAAGCACACTTCCTATCTCATCATATAGTATGTCCTCTTCGGCGGCATCTGTAATTATATTAAGATTGCCATCCTTGTCAAACATAAGAGTGATAATTCCGCCTACATCTTCAGTAAAAAGAACACACATAATCTTAAGCTCGTCTTTTACATCCTTCGGAAGCCCATTAAAATCATCATTTAAATAATACTTCTGTGCATACTTCGAAGAACTGCATAAAACAATTTCGTCCTGATACATATTATCCTCTTTCAACATTTAAAAATAAGTAATCATTGGTTATCGGTATGGCGGTGTTGCATA
>CALGGL010000122.1 GCA_937915975.1 uncultured Lachnospiraceae bacterium
AAGCCTATAACGATCCGGACAAGGCAGATTTTTATAATTATATAAGAGGTCTTGATGCATTGAAGGCTTCGTTACGAGGCAATAACAACACACTCATACTTGACAAAGACTCAGAACTTGTAAAAATACTTTACGGTATAGAATAACATAGGTCGGTTATATAGCATGATATAAAAAATAAGGAGCACCGAAACAGTTACACGCAAATCTCGCTATCGCTCACGATTTGCTTAGCAACTTTTCGGTGCTCCTTATTTTTATACCGCTATATAACCGACACGCTTCGCGTGTCACATTTTGTCGTTGTCGGATAACATTTTCGTAAAATGTTATCATTCTTAACATAAATGTTAATTTTGGTATATTGACGTTACATTTTATGAGTGATTTAATATATACGAGGTGATGAAATGGATATTCAATATAATGATTTGATGGGAATTCAATATAGTAATTTAAAGGTTTACAGAAAACAAAACGGTTATTCACAGGAAGAGATAGCTGAAAAGCTCGGTGTATCACGTCAGGCGGTTGCAAAGTGGGAAAAGGGTGAGTCACTTCCGGATATTGAAAGCTGTATGAAGCTGGCTGACTTATATAATACAACTATTGATACGCTTGTGCGAAATCTTACTGCAAAAGAGGATATAGGCGATGGAAAGCATGTTTTCGGCTTATGTAAGGTAAATGAAAAAGGTCAGATAACCCTTCCTGCAAACTGCAGAAAAATATTTGATATCAATCCGGGAGATGCTATTTTGGTGCTTGGTGATGAAGGAAAAGGTATCGCGCTTGTAAATATGAAAAATCCAATTGAAAACTTTAATTAATTTGTGAGGTGTATTATGAACGCTATTGAAACAAAGGATTTAACAAAAAAGTACAAAAACAAAACAGCAGTCGATGCACTTAATCTTACCGTAAATGAAGGAGAACTTTTTTCGTTGCTCGGTGTAAACGGTGCAGGTAAAACCACTACAATAAGGATGCTTTCCTGCCTTTCAACTCCTACATCGGGAGAAGCATATGTCAACGGAAAAAGCTGTAAGGACAAAAAGGATGAAATTAAAAAAATAATAGGAATTTCACCACAGGATACAGCGGTTGCAGACAATCTTACGGTACGTGAAAACCTGGATTTTATGGCTTCTGTTTATTATACGGATAAGGCTGTTATCAATGAAAAGGTTGAGAATATTATCAGGATATTTAACCTCTCAGAGGTAGAAAACCAAAAAGCAAAAACTTTGTCGGGTGGTTGGAAGCGTAAGCTTTCCATAGCTATGGCTTTAATCAGTGAGCCAAAGGTTTTATTTTTAGATGAGCCGACACTCGGACTTGATGTTCTTGCAAGAAGAGAACTTTGGCATGCCATAGAGAGCTTGAAAGGCAAAATGACCATCATACTTACCACTCACTATATGGAGGAGGCAGAGCATTTGTCAGACCGTATCGCTATTATGATTTCAGGAAAAATCAAAGCCTGTGGTACGGTAGCGGATTTGGAAAAATTATCCGGTAAGAAAGGACTTGAAGAGGCGTTTGTTGCCATAGCTGAAAGGGGGATGTCAGAAGATGAATAAGATAAAAGCATTTTCAACAAGAAACAGAAAGGAAATACTCCGTGACCCGTTAAGCTATATCTTTTGTCTCGCATTTCCTTTGGTTATGCTCATAATAATGACAGTTGTAAATTCAAGTATTCCAAAGCAGGCAGGTATGACAGTTTTTCGTATAGATAATCTTTCAGCCGGAATAGCTGTATTTGGACAGACCTTTGTTATGCTCTTTACTGCCCTTACAGTAACTAAGGACAGATCAGGCTCGTTTTTGGTAAGAATGTATGCAACGCCTATGAAATCCACAGACTTTACCATTGGTTATATACTTCCTATGATTATAATCAGTTTTTTCCAAAGTGTAATTATATACATAGCATCATTTATTATTTCCATAATTACAGATGTGGATTTAAATATTGGCGGAATGCTTTTGTCAATTATAACGCTCATACCATCGGCAATTATGTTTATATGCTTTGGACTGTTGTTTGGTACGCTGTTTAATGAAAAATCAGCACCGGGCTTATGTTCAATAATTATTTCATTAAGCAGCTTTTTAGGATGTATATTCTTTGATGCCGATGCAACAGGCGGTTCCATGCTAAAGATTTGTAAAGCACTTCCGTTTTACTACTGCACCAAGTCGGCACGTTCCAGTGTAAAACTTGATTTTTCAAGCAGCACATTTATAGTTCCGATTATAATAGTAATTGCATGTGCGGTGGTACTCGGCATATTATCATCCACAGTATTCAAATCAAAAATGAAAGCAGATTTATCATAAAATGTGACATGGGGCGTGAGCCTTGTCACATCTAAATTAACGATTTCAGTTAGAATAAAATAAGAAGGTGTATATAAAAGCTAACCATCAATTTGCTAAATCAAAGCACTCAAATTCTTTATAGGTGCTAAAAATCGAAAACTCACTTCGCTCAAACAGTTCGATTTTTTTAACGCACCTCATAAAGAATTTTCGCTTTTGATTTTACGCAAATCGGGTTAAATGCTCTTATATACACCTTCTTATTTTTTCAACTTGAAATCGTTCAATAAAGGTATGTGACAAGGCTCACGCTCGTGTCACATTTCTATGTTCTTTAGTATGTTTAAGCTGTCACTTGATAACATATTAATGTTATTTTTGGTGTAGCTTAGGTTGTTGTATAGATATGAACTCATATAGTCGTTATCGTCATCCGAACTGTCTGTATCCCCAATGCTTGCTATTATATCAAGCATATTTTCGTAAAAGCTTATAAGCAGGTCGTATTCGGAGTAGGATAGCAGGCTGTTTAAGCTGTTGCCGGTTCTGTAATCATATATGTTAGTGGTTGCGGTTTCACCGGTCTTTGCAAGTACAGCGGAAGCTGCAGCTTCCGTTGATGAAAGGTTACTGTATGTGTACGGATTAATTGTGCCTGCCTGCGTGTTGCCTGATGCAGGCTTGTTATTACTATCGGATTTTTTCTCTGTATTAGCTGAATTTGCTGTGCTTGATGCATTAGCAGTAGCCGGAGCACCGGCTGTATTTACAGTGTATGTTACATCCGGAACATTTTGTGCGATTCCGGAATCTAAAGTGTCATATATCTTGGAAATGTAATTATTGACGCTGGCAAGGGGAGGTATTCCTCCGTACTTTGCTACGGTTCCCGTTCCGGCTGCATAAGCGGCAATCATAAGAGAAGTATTGCCGTCATATAAATTGGATAAATAATTTAAAAGCTTTGCACCGCCCATAATATTTTGGTATGGGTCATAGGCGTCCTCAACACCCATAGCCTTAGCGGTACCCGGCATAAGCTGCATGATACCCATAGCTCCTGCTGAAGAGGTTACACCCGGTTGAAAGCGTGATTCATTGTAGGCAATTGCCTTGAGCAAATCCTCGGATATACCGTAGGTTTCTGACGCTTCTTTAAATATAGCTTCGAGGTTATAGGTCTTTTCGTTTGTATTATAATTAGCATTTTCTTCTTCAAGTATTTTTTCAAATTCACTGTTTTTAACATCAGATGTCTGTGCAACGTTTGTCTGATTGTTAATTGGAACAGCTTCATTTACATATCCCAAACCTTCTATAAAAAGCATAATATCGCTCCTTTTATCTCAAATAAGTACATAATTTCTTTCTTGTGATTTCATACATCACATAATAACACATTTCTCATATTTTATCTATCGACATTTAACAAGAATATCGTAACTAAAAGGATATATTTGGATAATATTACTATTGTTAGTTAAAACTAACTGTGCTATAATTTCAACCTGTAAAGGTTTATTATATGGGAGGATGCATATGGATAAAGGATTTATAGAGTTTAAAAATGTATTTAAAAAGTATGGTAAAGGTGAGGCAGAACAGATAGCTGCAAGAGATGTAAGCTTTACCATAGATAAAGGAGAATTTGTGGTTGTACTCGGACCTTCAGGTGCAGGTAAGTCAACGGTTCTTAATATACTTGGTGGTATGGACAGTCCTACCAAGGGAGATGTATTTGTTGACGGTGTTAATATCGCCAAGCTTAAGAGAAAGGAGCTTTCCGATTATCGTGCGAATTCGGTTGGATTTATATTCCAGTTTTATAATCTTCTGCCAAGTCTTACAGCACTTGAAAATGTCGCACTTACCAAAAACATAGTTAAAGACGCTC
>CALGGL010000123.1 GCA_937915975.1 uncultured Lachnospiraceae bacterium
GCTGGACGGGGGTAAATGCATTATGCAACTTCGCGGTATACCACCTTTTTTGTCGGATAAGGTGGATATAACCATGGTAAGTGAGGCTGGCTCAATTAAGCTTATTGATAAGGGTACACTTCCGGAGTTTTCGGAAGAGGAAGCCTTAAGAATCCTTGAACCAAAGGAGATAACAGCAGAGTGTGAGCTTCATATGGGAGATGCAGAGGCTGTTGCCTGGGGTTGCGACCTTACTTATGATTATGTTAAGATAAATGCAGATTACCGTTCGTAGGAGGAATAAGATATGATAAACAATGATTCGATGGATGCAGTACTTGCAAAGGCACAGACACTTATAGAAGCCTTACCTTACATACAAAAATTTAACGGAACAAAGGTTGTTGTTAAGTATGGCGGAAGTGCTATGGTTGATGAGAATTTAAAATATAATGTTATAAAGGATGTAGCGCTTCTTAAGCTTATCGGAATGAAGCCGATAGTCGTACACGGCGGCGGTAAGGAGATAAGTGCATGGCTTAAGAAGATAGGTAAGGAGTCCGAATTTATAAATGGACTTCGTGTGACTGACGAGGAAACTCTTGAGGTTGCCGAGATGGTTCTTTCAAAGGTTAATAAGAGTCTTGTTTCACATATGCAAAAGCTCGGACTTAAGGCAGTGGGTATAAGCGGCAAGGATTCCGGCATACTTAAGGTTAAGAAGAAATTCAGTGACGGAAAGGATATCGGATATGTAGGTGAGGTTACCGAAACCGATCATACACTTATAGATACTCTTATCGAAAATGATTTTATTCCTGTTATTGCACCGATAGGCTACAGTGAGGAAGACTTCCACGGCTATAACATAAATGCTGATGATGCGGCATGTGCCATCGCTACAGCATTAAATGCGGAAAAGCTGGTATTCTTAACCGACATTGAAGGTGTATTTATGGATCCTGAGGATAAGTCAACACTTGTGTCACAGATGACCATAGAAGAAGCACAGAGCTTTATAGATAAAGGAGTTGTAGGAGGAGGAATGCTTCCGAAGCTTTCAAACTGCATTGAAGCTATGAAAAACGGTGTATCCCGTGTCCATATGCTGGACGGACGAGTAGAACACTGCTTATTACTCGAATTCTTCACTGAAAAAGGTATCGGAACAGCAATCGTAAACAACTAATTATAATAGTTCTTAAATAAAAACAGGTACTATCATAGCACGTTGTCACTTAACGCTATGCTAAGTACCTGTTTTTATTTAAGAATCTATATTTGTATGTTTTTATTCTGCATCGGTTGCGGATGCAGGTGTTGCGTTATCTAATATGAAGTCGGTAACCTTTTGCTGTAATGCATAGTAGATTACATCCTCGTCCGTATACATTTTTGCAAATTCATCTTCATCGGTTGTACCGTATGCTTTCATCATTTCTTCTTTTTTAGCTTTTATTTCTTCATCTGATAATTTAATGTTTTCTGCTTTTGCGATTGCACATACAACAATCTTTTCTTTCATATAGTCTTCAACCATATCAGCTACGAATTCCCTGAATTCTTCCTCGGTGGAAAATCCGTAATATACGGAAACATATGATGCCAAATCAAGATTGTAATTGGCTGCGTAGCTTTCTGCATTTTTAATTGTATCATCGATAAGCTTTTCAGCATCCTGAGTCGGATATTCGTTAATAGTAGCATTTTCTATAACTATGTTCATCAAAGTAGATTTGTTGGTTGAATCGTCATTTGATTTGTTGCTTTCACTTAAATTATCTCTGATTTGCTGCTCGTATTCTTCGATGGAAGAAGCATCAGTATAGGAAGCTACGAATTCATCGGTGTACTCAGGATAAACAGTTTCCTTGATGGAATTAAGTGTAACGGCAAATACCGCATCGGCTCCTGCAAGATCCGGGTTTGGTGAGTAATCTTCAGGGAAAGTAGCCGTTACATCGAACTTATCGCCTACCTTATGACCGACTATCTGCTCTTCAAAATCATCTATGAAGGTACCGGAACCGAGAGTTAAATCATAGCCGGCTCCGTTTGAATTACCGCCTTCAAATTCAACTCCGTCTACGCTTCCTACAAAGTCGATATTAACCGTATCACCAAGCTTTGCCGTACCGCTTGTTACATAATTTGTTGTTGAATACGAACTAAGAAGGCTGTCTATCTGCTGGTTAACCATATCATCTGTTATTTCGGTAGATACTGCATTGTACTCTATATTTTTGTAATCACCTAATGTACAGTAAGCAGAGTATTTATCTATCATTTTGTTTGCTTTTTTTTCGTTGCTGTCTTTTCCGCATCCGCTAAGCAGTGCAAGTCCCATGGTAAGAACAAGGACACCACTTATTTTTTTCATCTTTTTCATAATAAATATTTCCTTCCATATAAAAATATGATAAATTGTCCTATAAATATATAACACATTTCAGAATAAAAATAAAGGCTTTATTTTCAAGATTTCCTTATTTTAATAGGAAGAATCCGGTCCGTTTTCTGAAATATTGATAAAAATAAAGTGGGATTTGCCTCGTATTACTATTATTTGCTTGCTTTTACACATTTTTCGAAAAGAAAATCGAAAAAATAACAATATCTTGTAAAAATATTCCAAAAAAACACAATATTTAGTAGACAAAGTTAAATCGTGGTGCTATAATAAGTTCTTGCAGGGGATTATTCTTCCCTAAAAATATTTAGGAGATGTAATATGAAGGTTATTAAGAGAGATGGTCATACCGTAACCTATGACCGTTCAAAAATTGTTACGGCCATTCAGAAGGCAAACGCTGAGGTGGAACCCAGCGAGAAAATTTCAGATGAAAAGATCGAGGAAATCGTACAGGGGATTGAAGCAAAGAATCGTAAAAGAATGTTGGTAGAGGATATCCAGGATATTATCGAGCAGAAGCTTATGGATGATCGTAAGTTTGTACTTGCGAAGACCTACATTATATATAGATATACCAGGGAGCTTGTCCGTAAGGCCAACACTACCGATGACTCCATACTGAGTCTTATTCAGAATCGTAATAAGGATGTTATGGAGGAAAACTCAAATAAGAATGCAACAGTTGCTTCTACCCAGAGAGACCTGATTGCAGGCGAGGTATCAAAGGACCTTACAAAGAGAGTTCTTCTTCCTGAAAAGATTTCGAAGGCACATGAAGAGGGTGCAATTCATTTCCACGATGCAGATTATTTCTTACAGCCTATATTTAACTGTTGCCTTATCAATATAAGTGATATGCTTGACAACGGCACGGTTATGAATGGCAAGTTGATTGAAAGTCCTAAGAGCTTTCAGGTTGCCTGCACGGTTATGACACAGATTATTTCGTCTGTGGCAAGCAGCCAGTATGGTGGACAATCCGTAGATATCAAGTGTCTCGGTAAGTACCTTCGCAAAAGCTACAATAAATACAAGGGAAAGCTTGTTGAGGAGTATGGTGATAGGATTGATGATGAGATTCTTGAGCAGATGGCTCAGGAACGTCTTAACGATGAACTTCGTTCGGGTGTACAGACCATACAGTATCAGATAAATACCTTGATGACTACCAACGGACAATCACCGTTTGTTACACTTTTCCTTAACCTTGATCCAAAGGATGAATACATTGAGGAAAATGCGACTATAATTGAAGAAATTCTTCGCCAGAGACTTGAAGGAATTAAAAATGAAAAGGGAGTTTATGTAACGCCTGCATTCCCTAAGCTTGTTTATGTTTTGGACGAGCATAACTGCTTAAAGGGCGGAAAGTATGATTATATAACAAGAATGGCTGTTAAGTGTTCAGCTAAGAGACTTTATCCTGATTATATTTCAGCTAAGAAGATGCGTGAGAATTATGAAGGAAATGTATTTTCACCTATGGGATGTCGTTCGTTCCTTTCACCTTGGAAGGATGAAAACGGAAATTATAAGTGGGAAGGACGTTTCAATCAGGGTGTTGTAAGTCTTAATCTTCCTCAAATCGGTATTCTTGCAAAGGGCGATGAGGAGAAATTCTGGAGCATACTTGATGAAAGGTTACAGCTTTGTTATGAGGCACTTATGTGCAGACACAATGCTTTAATGGGTATTACCTCGGACGTAAGCCCTGTTCATTGGCAGTACGGTGCCATTGCAAGACTTAAGAAGGGTGAAAAGATTGATCCGCTTTTATTGGATGGATATTCAACCATTTCACTCGGATATATCGGTGTGTATGAAGCTACCAAGCTTGTAACCGGTGTAAGTCACACGAAGCCGGAGGGTGAAGCATTTGCGCTTAAGCTTATGAAGAAGCTTCGTTCCACATGTGATAAGTGGAAAGCAGAGACAGGCCTTGGATTCGGACTTTACGGTACGCCTGCCGAGAGCCTTTGCTACAGATTTGCAAGAATTGACCAGGAGAGATTCGGTACTATTCCGGATGTTACCGATAAGGGATATTATACTAACTCATATCATGTTGATGTACGTGAGAAGATAGATGCTTTCAGCAAGTTCAGATTTGAGAGCCAGTTCCAGAAGATTTCTTCCGGCGGAGCAATCTCATATGTAGAGATTCCTAATATGAGAAACAATCTCGAGGCACTTGAGGAGGTAGTAAGATTCATATATGACAATATTCAGTATGCCGAGTTTAACACGAAGTCTGATTACTGCCATGTATGCGGATTCGACGGTGAGATTATCATCAATGATGATAATGAATGGGAATGCCCACAGTGTGGCAATAAGGATCATTCCAAGATGAATGTAACAAGACGTACCTGTGGCTACCTCGGTGAGAATTTCTGGAATGTAGGTAAGACTAAGGAGATTAAGTCAAGAGTGCTTCATCTGTAAAATGGATTCGAATACCCGGTTAATGGGAATTAGAAGAATATGTAAGCAATTTAATACCTAAGTCTTGAGCAATCAGGACTTAGGTATTTTAGACTAAAGAAGTTGACAGGGGGATATATAAATGAATTATGCTGATATAAAGAGAATTGATGTTGCAAACGGACCGGGAATAAGAGTTTCTCTTTTTGTATCCGGTTGTACGCATCAATGTAAGGGGTGCTTTAATCCCGAAACATGGGATTTTGCTTATGGTAAGCTCTTTACCGAAAAGGAAATGGATTACATAATAGAAGAATTAAGGCCTTCTCATATAAAAGGATTTACCTTGCTTGGCGGAGAGCCTTTTGAGTACGTTAACCAGCAGGGAGTTCTGCCACTGTTACGGAGAATAAAAGAAGAACTTCCCGAGAAGGATGTATGGTGTTATACAGGATATCTTTTCGATGATGACATCAAGGATAAAATGATGGTAAAATGGCCTGAAACAAGAGAGATGATTAAATATATAGATATACTTGTGGACGGCGAGTTTAAAGAAGAACTTAAGGATTTGAAGCTTCGTTTCAGAGGTTCATCAAATCAAAGAATTATAGATGTTAAAAAATCAATTGAAAGCGATGAGGTTGTTCTGTGGGATCAGCCGCTTTCGATAGAATAAAACAATATAAAAAATCAAAATATGGCTTTGCAATAATGAAAGGTGAAAGGATAAAGGATAAAGGTATGGAAAAGGAAGTTATAAAGATAACATATTTGTCTGATAAGATTGACAGACTTGAATATATAGAAGGTAAATCAGACTGGATAGATCTTCGCTCAGCAGAGGAGGTAATTTTAAAAAAGGGTGATTTCAAGCTCATAAATCTTGGGGTTTCCATGTGCCTTCCGGACGGGTATGAGCTTATAATTGCACCGAGAAGTTCAACCTATAAGAATTTCGGGATAATTCAAACCAATTCAATAGGTGTGGTGGATGAGTCCTATGGTAAAAATTCTTCGGATGATGTGCTTATGATGCCTGTACTTGCTATGAGAGATACGGAGATACATATAAATGATCGTATATGTCAGTTCAGAATACAGAAACATCAGCCACAGATTATTTTTGAGACTCAGGAAGCAAGAAGCGGAGAAGCAAGAGGCGGCTTTGGATCAACAGGTAAGAATTAATAAACAGGGGAGATTTACAAATGGGAAAAAATTGTATTGTTGCACAATCGGGAGGACCGACAGCTGCTATAAATGCATCTCTTGCGGGTGTTATATCGGCAGTAAAATCAAGCGACAGATATGAAAAGCTTTATGGAGCCGTACATGGCATACAGGGAGTTTTAAGAAAAAAATTTATGGATTTATCGGATTTGGATGATGATTTTATCGAGAGGATAGCTATAACTCCTGCGATGTATCTGGGCTCGTGTCGATTTAAGCTTCCGGATTTTAATGAGGATAAAAAGCCTTATGAAGAAATATTTGGAATATTTGAGGAATATAATGTAGGAGCGTTTTTCTATATAGGCGGAAATGATTCCATGGATACGGTTGCTAAGCTTTCTACTTATGCCGCATCGATTGACAGTGATATAAAAATAGCAGGAATACCAAAGACCATAGATAATGATTTGCTTGTAACCGACCATACTCCCGGCTTTGGTTCGGCAG
>CALGGL010000124.1 GCA_937915975.1 uncultured Lachnospiraceae bacterium
AAAGCAACTTTAGATGCACTAAATGGGCACAATATAAATATTGTTAGAGTTAAAAATATGCAAGAGGCTGTTAGCAAAGCAAAAGAAAGCGCGAAACCTGGAGATATTGTTTTACTTTCACCTGCAAGCACAAGTTTTGATTTGTACAAAAATTTTGCGGAAAGAGGAAATCTTTTTAAAGAAATAGTAAATAGCTTGAAATAATATATATAAAAAATTAGGTTTAAATTTATAATTAGTCGGAAACTTCCAACTAATTATGCCCCATTGGGGACGGTCCTTTTTGGGACAAATTTACAAAAAAGAACCGACACCAATTGAAAAGGAGAAAGTATGAACGAATATCAAAAATATATAAGAAACTTTAGTATAGTAGCACATATAGACCATGGAAAATCAACACTTGCAGATAGACTTATAGAGCTTACAGGAGTTTTATCTAAAAGAGAAATGGAATCACAAGTGCTTGACAATATGGATATAGAAAAAGAAAGAGGAATAACCATAAAGGCACAATCAGTAAGGATGAAATACAAGGCTAAAGATGGAAATGAATATACATTCAACTTAATAGATACACCTGGGCACGTAGACTTTAATTATGAAGTATCAAGAAGTTTAGCTGCATGTGATGGTGCAATTTTGGTTGTAGATGCAACACAAGGAGTAGAAGCTCAAACACTAGCTAATGTTTATCTTGCAATAGACAATAATCTAGAAGTTTTACCAGTAATAAATAAGGTTGACTTAGCAAGATAAACATTAGCCATACCACCTTCACCAATAGTTCCAATGATCTCATATCTATCATTAATTTTTTGCCCCTTTGATAACATTACAAATCACCACTTTCCTTCTTTAAATAGGCAACAGATATGTTGTCATTTCCCCCTCTTGCATTTGCTTTTTTAATCAACTTATCAAAACATTCTTCAATGTCTAATTCTTTATCATTTAATACTTTTTCAATTTGTTCAACAGTTAGCATGTTAGTTAATCCATCACTACACAAAAATAAACTATTAACATTCATTTCTACATCAAATATATCAATATCTATAGGATTATTAGCTCCAAGCGCTCTCATAAGCACATTTTTTCTTGGATGATACTTTGCTTCCTCTTCAGTCAACTCTCCAGTAGATACCAAAAGATTTACTAATGAATGATCCTTTGTTACTTTAGTTAATTTTCCATTCTTCATAACAAAACCTGAACTATCACCTATATTACCATATAATATAAATTCATCTGTTTTAATTGCTACCACCAAAGTTGTTCCCATACCCTTTGAATCAGGATTTTCCTTAGTATAATCAAAAATTTTATTATTAATCTCTGTAACTATATTTCTAAGCCAATCTATAGTCATCTCTTTATCGCCAAGTGTTTCTAATCTATAAAATTCCTCCGTCAAATGATTTATAGCAATAGCACTAGCTACTTCTCCAGCTTTATGTCCACCCATACCATCTGCAACTATGTAAAGATTAGGTAAAGGTCCAACCGGCTTATCACTGTAATAAATACTATCCTGATTATTACTTCTTTTGCTTCCGGTATCAGTTTTTCCGCTTGACCTCATAGGATTCCTCCTAAACATTAACCGAATACTTTCGTCTCAATTGTCCGCAGGCTGCATCAATATCGCTGCCCACACTCTTTCTTATAGTAACATTTATTGAATTTTTTTCAAGTACTAATTTGAAATTTTGAATAGATTTATCGTCTCCCTTTTTAAAATCCCTTTCCTCTATTGAATTTACGGGAATAAGATTAACGTGGCTGTTTATTCCTTTGAGAAGCTTAGATAGCTCCAACGCATCCTCTCTACTGTCATTTTCACCCTTAACCAGACTATACTCAAAGCTTATACGCCTACCCGTAAGCTCAAAATAGTTCTTACAGGCATCCAAAATCTCCGAAATGCTGTATTTTTTTGCTATAGGCATAAGCTTACGCCTTTTTTCGTCATTCGGAGCATGAAGTGATATGGCAAGTGTTATGGAAAGCTTCTCCTTTGCAAGATCATATATACGTGGAACTATGCCGCAGGTTGACATTGTAATATTCCTCATACTCAGGTTATATCCCCGTTCATCGGTGATAATTCTGATAAATCTTAATACGTTATCGTAATTATCAAGCGGCTCTCCGGTTCCCATAATAACAATATTGGATATTCTTTCACCTGTAAGCCTCATTGCCGCATATACCTGTTCAAGCATCTCCGAAGCACTTAAATTTCTTATGAGTCCTCCGATTGTGGATGCACAAAACTCGCACCCCATACGACAGCCGGCCTGAGAGGATATACAAATCGAATTACCGTAGGAATATCTCATAAATACGGTTTCAACCATCTGACCGTCATATAGTTTAAATAAGAATTTAATGGTTCCGTCCTTTTTTGAGACCTGTCTTGTCTCTTCGGAAACAGTCATAAAGCCTTCATCATTAATAAGCTCTCTCATTGACTTTGGAAGATTGGTCATATCATCCACACTTCCTGTGAATTTTTCATGCATCCATCCGAAAAGCTGTTTTGCACGAAACAACGGCAGCCCCTTTTCCTCAAGATATTTCGAAAGTTCATCAAAATACATTGATTTAATATCTATAACATCCGGATTAAATTTTATATTGTTTTCCTTATTATCCATTATACGGTTCCTTTTTCAGCTTTTTCTCAAAATTGCATAATAAAATCCGTCACATTTATCAATTCCCTGTAAAAACTGTCTCTTTTTAATAAGCTTGAAATCATTTCTTTTATTCAAAAGCTTCTTTACTCTTTCATCATTTTCTTCGGGATTAACAGTACATGTACTGTATAACAGCAC
>CALGGL010000125.1 GCA_937915975.1 uncultured Lachnospiraceae bacterium
CAAAACATACAAGCACTTTCGATAAACAGCTTATGCACAATAATATAAAACAAATCAAATATTTAAATAAACTAAATAAATATAATCTCTTCTCTCTGTATATCAATAAATAATTCATTTCAATCATCCTTTATTGTAATCACACAATAGTACAATAAGATTATAACAAAATTCATAGAAAATCACAACATAATCAAACAAATGATAATGCATAGTAATAACCTACTAACAAATCACTGCACTTAAAACTCCCCTTCGGCATTAGCCAAAGGGGAGTCCCGATAATAATTGCTTCAATTATAATCTCATGATCAGCCGCTTATTCTATATTACTCATTAGCTATAGCAGCCTGTGCAGCAGCCAAGCGTGCAACAGGTACACGGAATGGTGAACATGAAACATAGTCAAGACCGATCTTATGACAGAACTCAACTGATGTAGGATCTCCACCGTGCTCACCACAGATACCGATGTGAAGGTTAGGATTAACCGGCTTACCAAGCTTGATAGCCATCTCCATTAACTTACCAACACCTGTCTGGTCTAACTTAGCAAACGGATCATTCTCGAAGATCTTTGTATCATAGTAAGCCTCTAAGAACTTACCTGCATCATCACGAGAGAATCCAAATGTCATCTGTGTAAGGTCGTTAGTACCGAAGCAGAAGAAATCAGCCTCCTTAGCAATCTCATCAGCTGTAAGAGCTGCACGAGGAATCTCGATCATTGTACCAACCTCATACTCAAGGTTAACACCTGCTGCCTTAATCTCCTCATCTGCTGTCTCAACAACAACCTTCTTAACGAACTTTAACTCTTTGATCTCACATACAAGCGGGATCATGATCTCCGGCTTAACTGTCCAGTCAGCATGTGCTTTCTGAACTTCAATAGCTGCGCGGATAACAGCCTTGGTCTGCATCTTAGCGATCTCAGGATATGTTACTGCAAGACGACATCCACGATGACCCATCATAGGGTTGAACTCCTTAAGACTTTCAACGATCTCTTTAACCTCGTCTAATGTCTTACCAAGATCCTCTGCAAGCTTCTTCTGCTCTGCTTCCTCGTGAGGAACAAACTCATGAAGCGGTGGATCAAGGAAACGGATGGTAACGGGATTACCCTCAAGAGCCTCATAAAGAGCCTTGAAGTCACTCTGCTGATATGGAAGAATCTTATCAAGAGCCTTCTCTCTAGCCTCAACAGTATCAGCACAGATCATCTCACGGAATGCTGCAATTCTGTCTTCCTCGAAGAACATATGCTCTGTACGGCAAAGTCCGATACCCTCAGCACCAAGCTCTCTAGCCTTCTTAGCATCTGCAGGTGTATCAGCATTAGTACGAACCTTAAGCTTTCTGTACTTGTCAGCCCAATCCATGATACGTCCGAACTCTCCTGCGATAGTAGCATCAACTGTAGGAATCTCTCCCTCGTAAATGTTACCTGTAGAACCGTCGATTGAAATATAGTCACCCTCTTTGAAGGTCTTACCTGCTAATGTGAACTGCTTGTTCTCCTCATCCATGTTGATATCGCCACATCCTGATACACAGCATGTACCCATACCACGGGCAACAACGGCTGCATGAGATGTCATACCACCACGAACTGTAAGGATACCCTGTGCAGACTTCATACCTGTAATATCCTCAGGTGATGTCTCAAGACGAACAAGAACAACCTTCTCTCCTCTTTCTGCCCAAGCAACTGCATCATCAGCTGTAAATACTGCCTTACCACAAGCAGCTCCGGGAGAAGCACCAAGTCCTTTTCCAAGAGGTGTAGCTGCTTTAAGTGCTGCTGCATCAAACTGTGGATGAAGAAGTGTATCAAGGTTACGAGGATCGATCATAGCTACAGCTTCCTTCTCTGTCTTATGTCCCTCATCTACAAGGTCACAAGCAATCTTCAAAGCTGCCGGAGCTGTTCTCTTACCGTTACGACACTGAAGCATGTATAACTTCTTATTCTCAACTGTAAACTCCATATCCTGCATATCATGATAGTGATTCTCTAAGATATCACAAACCTTGATAAACTCTGCATAAGCCTCAGGGAACTCCTGCTCCATCTGAGCGATCGGCATCGGTGTACGAACACCGGCAACAACGTCCTCGCCCTGTGCATTCTTAAGGAACTCACCCATAAGCTTCTTCTCACCTGTTGCAGGATCACGTGTAAATGCAACACCTGTTCCTGACTCATCATTCAAGTTACCAAATACCATAGGCATTACGTTAACAGCTGTACCCCATGAATAAGGGATATCATTATCACGACGATATACGTTAGCACGAGGATTATCCCATGAACGGAACACTGCCTCGATAGCAAGCTTCAACTGCTCAACAGGATCTGAAGGGAAGTCCTGACCTAACTGATTCTTATACTCAGCCTTGAACTGCTCTGCAAGTGTCTTTAAGTCTGCTGCAGTAAGATCTACATCATACTTAACGCCCTTCTCTTCCTTCATCTTATCAATCAACTGCTCAAAATACTTCTTACCAACTTCCATAACGACATCCGAGAACATCTGGATGAAACGTCTGTATGAGTCGTATACGAAACGCTCAAAGGCTGGATCCGGATTACCTGCGATCATAGAAGCAACAACATCGTCATTAAGACCAAGATTAAGGATTGTATCCATCATACCCGGCATTGAAGCTCTAGCACCTGAACGAACTGATACGAGAAGCGGATTCTCCTTATCACCGAACTTCTTGCCGTTGATCTCCTCCATCTTCTTAACACCTTCCATAGCCTGAGCCATGATCTCGTCATTGATCTTACGTCCGTCCTCGTAGTACTGTGTACAAGCTTCTGTTGTAATCGTGAAGCCCTGTGGTACAGGAAGACCGATGCTTGTCATTTCTGCGAGGTTAGCACCCTTACCTCCAAGCAGGTTACGCATAGTCATGTCGCCTTCGCTGAACATGTAGACCCATTTGTTTGCCATTTGTTATCTACCTCCTAAGTATTCATTTTTTTCTTGCGACACAGAAAAAGGCACACTGCGTCACGCTGACATAAATTATATCATAAACAAAACAAATATAAAAGCCATTTTTTAACTTTTTTATAGAGAATTTTTAAATAAAAAATGTGTCATAGGCGTAAGTCTTGTCACATTTGATAAGACTCATGTCCCATAACACACTAATATATATTATAAACATTATATTCTATTGTTTTTATTTCATCAGAATTAGCAAATTCCGCATTGACTGTGACTGATGCATCCTTTAAATCAGTACCGTTAAATATCTGGATAATCAGTAAAAAAGCAACATCTGTTTTTACATGATCTAAGTTTTTCTCACTATACTCTTCACTAAAGCTTACATTTATAATCTTATAATCATCGCTAAGCGATACTATTTTAAATCCAAGCATTGCATCAAGCAAATATTTCATATTGTCATTAAAAGCTTCTTCTAAACCCTCGACAGCCTTTTTACGTTGTTTTTCCGTAAATCTAACAACCACATTTCCGTCATCATTTATATATACTTTCTGACAATAATCCGTCTCCCATGATCTAAGCATTAGCTTCTCATACTTATCATAATCCTCACGAGACCAATCGTCACAGTTTTCATCAACCAAAAGCTCAACAGGGAAAATGTAATCACTGCCTCTGTTTATAAACAGAATAACTGCTGTTACAGCTGCTGCAAGTACTATAAGTATAACAAAAACTATAACCAGCTTTTTCTTCTTCATAATATCTCTCCAAAAAACATAATTCATTAAGCCGACACATCTATAGCCGGTGCTGACACATCCGCAGATGCGGATACAGCTATATCCGCTCCTCCCACCGATGCCGAAAATGACGATGCATCAAAGGATGAACTTCCGTTTCCAAAGCCCGGCATGGAACTCATCTGTGCCATCTGCTGATGCTTTATAGTATCCTTAAGATAGTCCATATCAGCTTTTAAGATAGCTTTTTCTTCTGCCAATCTGTGCTTTCGTTTTACCTTTTCAAGCTCCTCTTCGCTCATATGCGGATCGAGCATCTCAAGCTCTTCCAATGCTACCATCGCTTCTTCCATCTCACGCAAAGCCTCTTCTCCAAACTCTGCAATCTTTTCGTTTAGCTCAGCCATCATCTCTTCTGAGATTTCTTCGTTTCTTTCTTCAATCTCCTCATGCATTTCTTCAAGCATAGCCTCGCGTTCTTCAAAGATATCATCCTCAGCTTCGGATATCTCATCCTCCGCTGCTCCTATCATCTGATTTCTCATATCAGAAGAGGCCTCTTCCATCTCATCAAACCTTTCGTCACGCTTTCTGGTTATCTCCGCAAGCTCCTCTTGTTCGATGTTATGCTTCTTCTTTCTTGCAGCCATCTCCATACGGGTTGCATGAGTAAGTGCCGTCTGAAGCTCATCGGAATCACCATCACCGCTTTGTATCTTTCTTTTTATCTCAAGCACCTTACGCTTGGCAGAAAGCATAGCCTGACCTGCAGTGATAGAATTTTTGGCACGAAGAATCTTAGTAGATATCTCCTTGTAATTGTAATTAAGTCTCTTTTTTACCTTTGGCTTATCCTTATCGGAGGTTTTTGACATTTCCCAAATATCCTTAAGTCTACCGTCCTTTGAATAAATCGAAAACTGTCCGTTATCCTTCTTATTGTTTCTCTCAAGGTCACGAAGCATGGTTCTCATCTTTTCGGTATTGGACATCTTCTCATTCTTAATCATTTCATTGTAAGAATTATTAATATCCGATGACATGGAATTGCCATTGGTATTCTGATAGCTGTTCAAATATGAAGTTTTCGATAAAAAACCAACATTCATAAAAGCCCTCCCTGGTATTAAATGAAATCCTTTTCTTTTCCACTATCAAATTTTCATGTCACAAATAAAATGTTACTAAGGCAACATAAATGAAATGCCACAAATATCATACCTATTATAAAAATTCGGAATACAAATAAGACTTATAAAACAAGCCAAAAAAGACATTTAAAACGTAGAAATAAAATTAGTAATTACCGGGTCTTCCCTGACCTTAAAATATAAATCCATTTATATACGATAATTATACTATAATCTGTATCATAATACAAGAGCTATTCACAACAAAATAAACGTATAAAAACACGGATTTTCTAATTCACTATTATAGTCAATTTCCAAGCACGAACATAAAAGATACAACTAAATAATTAATCCTTAAATAAATCATTTAAATAATACCTAACTTCATCTATACCATCTATGGATTTAGTGTCCAATTTTTTGTTTTTCTTACCGTAATCCATCTGTTCACTTACAACCGTACTGTCAATAAGTGCCCAGTCATATGTACGTATTACAAATATATACACACACTGTTCATATGCATCTCCTGCATAATTTCCCGAATTTGCATAAACCCATTTACCGTTTTTTTCAACATCATTTGAGTAGGCAACTACAACATTTGCCTCATCAGGATTTTTTGTTCCGCAATTATAATATTTTTTATTCGGTGCTGAAAAGCCTTTCGTATCCATATTATAAAATACAAAATGAGGATTGTCCGGCATAGGTACATTTTCATCGGTAAAATCATCTTTCACATATGGCTCAATAACCGCCTTGATATGAAGTGATATATACATATTAGGGAATTGAACGACAAATGTAGAAATTCCTCCAATTACAAATAAAGCCACAAAAAATATCGCAAGCGGATGCACCTTATATCCGGGATTGTCTTTTTTATATTTGCGCCATTTGACAAATCCTCTGATACTTATTATCAGAAATATTATTAATGTAATTATGAGGATAACCACGCCCTGAATAACGAAATTACTCCCGGCGGCAATCATCATAATTAAAGTCAAAAGTATAGTCAACCCACCTAAAATCAAATATGAATATAGTACAAGTGCTAAATTGGGTCTTTTCATAAGATTCCTCCATAAAAATTATTTTCTTGATAAATCAGCATCATATTCATAAGCTCCGCCATTTGCAAAGGTTGTCTTTATATGAAGTGTGAGAATACTGCCATCATACTTATAGGTTCCTCCACATGAATTTATACCAAGCTGATTATTAGAAGGAATACTTACGCTAAATGTATTACCACTGTCAACAAGCGTAAATGAATAGCTTTCCTCATACGCACCCTGAACAAACGTATAAACACCGGTTCCATCCGGATTGATATCTACAGTAAGAGCAATATCAGTTCCCCCTCCTACCGGTTTACCGGTTCCCGACCAGCTTCCCGCAAGCTCATTAAATATTAAGTAATCCGTATTGTCCGATTCGTCATTTCCTCCATCTGCAACAGCTTCTGTATCATTAACAACTGCCGCTCCATTTGAAACACCTACCGCTTTTTCATCACCCACGCAGAGCATAAGATTATCATATTCGGTATCCGATGATGTTTTATAAAGCATACGCAGCAAAGGCTGTGTTTCCGCATCCGCAAACCCGTTTGCATCACTATATGTAATGTCAGGATAATTATAACGAACCAAATCATACGTATTACCATATACATCTGCCAAAACAAATTCTTTCATATTATCCATTGTGATTTGAGTTGTCTGAATAGGTGTATTTGTACTTGAAACTACAACCATTGCGTAGTTACTTCCCGAAAGAGTTGAATATCCCTCTACAGATACTGTACTTCCCGAAAAATTCCATTCAGACAAACTGATATGTCCTATACTGTCAACGGTAAGATTATAACCCTGCCAATTAATTGAGGACGGAAGTCCCTCCAAAGATAATTCATTTCCTTCTGTAACTGTTTCTGTTACAACTTCTTCCGTTTTAAAATTATCTGTTACTTCGGTATTATCTTCCGTTGTATTGGATAGCTTCCAATCCTTTGAAGAACTGTCGGAATCATTCTTATTACATCCGCATAACATAACTGCAATTATTAAAAATGCCAAATATACCTTTTTCATATCTTTTTCCTCCATATTGAAATAAAGTTTCATACAATAATTCATTTATATAAAAGGAAATATAATCCATATTACCGCTGCAATCATATTTCCGGTAAAACCGCCTATTCCTTTTGAAAACGCTATGGATAATCCCACTGTTGCTGCCATGGAAACAATGTAAGAAATAATACTCTTTTGCGGAAGTTTTTTTAGCTCATTATTAACAGGAATAAGCTCACGAAATACTTTCATTATACATTCTCCTTTTTACCAATCGAAAATATAATCAGGACAATGAGCTGCCATATAAATGCAGAAAGTCCGATGAGAAAACGCTTGATGAATGAATCCAAATTATCGGCATCAAGTGCAAAAGGTGCAATCCATACAAAAGATAGTTCAAATAAAAGTGTGGAAGCACACAGAGTAGAGAGTATAAGTCCTGCATGACTTTTAAAAAAAGCAAGCAAATAGCCTATCAGCATACCAATCAAAAAAATCAATATAAGTGCAGGTGGTATCTCATATGTGTGAACATAAGTGAATACCCAGCCAAATAATGCACCTATACCAATCATAATTACAAGGCTTATCGGAAAAATCAAAAATCTTTTTTTCCGATTCATGATTTTTTCTTCAGCCTTATATGAAGTACGAAGCAGTATGAAAAGTCCTAAAAACATAATTATTTGAAGTAAAACAACATATAAATTTTCCTCAGTACGTGCGTGATCAAAGAAATACGATATTCCAAAATATAATGTGATTATAATTATTGGAACTCCTGCATCAGCATGCTCAAAGGTTTTTTCTGCAATGGTCATAGCGCTGTAAAATAGTACAATCATAACAATATGTTTGATTAAAAATTTGACAGGTATTTGTTCAATATATATAAATAAATAAAATATATCAAATGCTGAATATATAATAAGCGAGAGTATTGAGAATACCCTTCCGTATTTGTCCTTTCTTGAAAATAAAAAGTACCCGAGAGCATAAAGAGAAGGTCGCACTGCTATAACAGTTGTCATATCAAGAGCATAACTTCTTTTATATGTGTTCCACCATATCGAAGAACTTACACATGCAATATAAAATAAGATTATCGCAAATGCTGTAAGTACCTTGTCGCCGGTTTTCATTTCGTTTTTTTCCATATTACTGCCTCCCGCATATAATTTAATATATTTGTCCTTACATTATCTTATCAAAAAATGCAATTAAAAAGGTGGTCTGACAGACCACCTTTTTAATTGCATTTCTTTATATCATTATATTATTTTTTATTTTCAAAAACCCTGTCAGTATTGGCAAGAATAAGTGCCACATCACCGACAGTTAAATCCACCGGGCGATTTACACCTGTTAATATACCTGTATCTTCAGCAAAGGCAACAGCTACACGGACACCGGGATAGTAACCGTTGTCATCCTTTAAGCTTGACCAGTCCGCTACGATAGAAGGATCATAGGCTTTGACAGCTGCATATACCATAACATCTCTGTCTACCGTCTGACCGTCATCCCAGCCCCACGGAAGAAAATAATCATCACTTTCCTGCGGCATATCCGTATTTATTCCGTATACATAATCTCTGTCAAGACCATATATTGAAATCATTACCTCACGTAAATATCCGATTGTCGCTATATCATCCGAAGCATCAAATAAATCCGTATTATATTTTTCCTTCATATAGCTTACCGCATCCGTGATTCGCTCTTCATCGGACATATATGCCGGAATCGCATCGTCCGAAAACGGATTGTATGTTATTTTCTGATATATTTTTATGCCGCCAAAAGCAAGCAATCCGGCACACAAAACTATACCGGCACATATTGATGCAATTTTTAAACCCTGCGACTTGGGATTTGCTTTTAGAAGCGCTTTCTTAATTTCATCAACATCACCAAAGCGCTCTTTAGGATCAAAGGCTGTACATTTTTTTATAATTTTCTCAAGCGGACGATATACCTTTATATTCTTATTATCTCTTGTACTTCCCGTAAGAAGGAACCTAAGCAGTACTCCGAGAGAATAAATATCCGCACGGGCATCTGTTTGAGAAAAACCGTATTGTTCAGGCGGTGCATATGCAAGAGTTCCAAAAAATACAGTATCAGTATCGTTACCACTTTGGTATTCGCGAGCGATATCAAAATCAATCAACGCAACACTCTCATCAGGTCGTATGATAATATTTTGCGGCTTAATATCACGGTGAATAATCGGCGTTTCCCTGTGATGAAGAAATCCGAGTATATCACAGATTTTTATGCATATATTTTTTATTTCATCCTCCGACAAATCATTTAAAGAAGCATATTCATCAAGAACCGTTCCCTCAATATATTCTCGTACCACGACATACATCGTTTCATTTTCAAAGGTCCCGATATGCTTAGGAAGTCCGTCGTATGAAAGCTCGCTTAGTATATCCTTTTTAATATCGATTTTCAATAATGCTTTATAGTAGCATTTCGCAATATACTTTACTTCGTCTCGGTCTTGAACCAAAAATGTATCTATACCGTTTCTCTCCGCCAGACATTCCATTATATTATACCGTTTTAGAAATTCGTCCGGATAATTATATTCGTCATAGGCAATATCAAGGCTTTCTTCATGCGAATATCCGGAAAGGAACGCCGCGCAATAGCTTCCGTAATAGTGAAAATCCTCCTGCATATCCTAATTCTCCTGTACCTGTGCCGACATTGCTTTTCTCAGTTTCTTAACGCATATGGCAGATATGATCAGATCGATCAAGGCCGCCAGGGAAGCAATATCCAGCAAGGACGAGATTAACGTACTTACCAGATTTATTCTGCTTACCGCCATCCATGTGTTTATAATGCCGCAAACGTCTACGACCGCAAGTATTATCGCCCACACAACATAGGCCCATCCTTTTTTCTTTCTGACTTTTGCATCGGCGTCAGCACTTCTGCCTATATAAACGCGCATCAACACTCCGATCAGCAGTATTGCCATCACGACTGCGATCACTATTATCTGGATCAAGCCAAAGGCATCGGAATTGGATGCAATGAGTTCTGATGGTATGTCTATATTTTCGGCTGCATCAAGATTTGAAGTGAACAGGAATGCGCCCAGTAAGGCCTTGGCCGCCAGCCAGATGCCGAATAACATGGTAGCAAATCCGC
>CALGGL010000126.1 GCA_937915975.1 uncultured Lachnospiraceae bacterium
TCAAAAAATAATTTTATATATGGAGCTAATTTATAACAAATAAATATTATATTGTTATATTATTAAATAATTTCGAAAGAATATTACAATAAAATATTTTTAGTTATTATGTATTACATAATTTATATATGTGGAATATTTATTTTAATATTGTCATCTTCTAAAAAAAAATCATCTTCATTTTCTTGGAAAAAATGCGAGTCACTTAATTTATTATCATTATTTTTAAATGTTTTTTCAGAGCTATTATCATTCTTATTTTCTTCCTTATTTTTATTAATTATACTTTTATTTTTATTTATATTTTTATCATTAGTGATTCGTTGAACAAAATTACTTTTTTTGCTATTAGTTAATGATATATTTTTATTTTGTTCTTTATTTTCTTTTGATTTTATCTTACCTTCTTTGGTTTTTATATTGTAAACTTGGTTTATTTTTATGTTGTTGTTATTAATTTTATTATTATTTATTTGTTTTATATTATTTTCATGATTTTTTATATGTAATATTAAATTTGGAAAATTTATTTCACGTTGCATTGTTTTTGGATATTTAGTTGCTACAGAAGATGCTTTGGCATTATTACTTTTAATAAATAATTTATTTTTTTGTTTCTTTTTGTCGAAAATATTATTTTTATTTTTCAATTGTTCTAATAATAGATTTCGCCTTCGTTTTAAATCTTTTACAAGATGTATTTTTCTTTTGTAACGTTCATCTGTTTGATTAATTGTTTTATTATCATTATTTACATTTATATTTTCTTTAGGAAAAAATTTATATTTACTCTCATAGGAAATAGTTTCAATTGATGTTTTTTTAACTTCATTATATTTATTATTTTTATTCGATTTATACTTGTATTCTTTATTAAATTTTTTAATAGAACTTCTATTATTATTATTTAAATAATTTGGAACTTTTATTTTTATTTCATCAATTTCTTTTGAGGATAAAAACAATTTCTGCTTTTCATCATCTTCATTTTTTATCTTATTTTCAACTTCATTTGTTGTTAAATGAATATTTTTAGATGAAGAAGATTTACACGATTTAACTATACTATTGATATAATCAACAGATTTCGTTGGTTTCGAGTTAATTCTTTTTTTATTAATATATTTATTATTTGTTTTTAATTTTGGGCATTCATTAATATCATGTATAATTATATTATCATCATTACAAAATATTAAATCAGGGTCATCTTCGATTAACTTCGTTTCAATTTTTTCATTATTGAATTCAATTTCTTTTTTATTTTCAAATTTTCCACAAATTTTAATTTCACTCACTGAATTATTAGTCTGTCTTTGTCCTCTAATATTTTTTTTCTTTCTTAAATCCAAAATCTTTTTACAAAAATTATTATCATCATTATGAAATTCCAAATTAATTATACTGTTAAATTCGCTTTTTTGTTCCATTTCTTCACATCTTAACGCCTTATAAAAAAATTGTCCAACAGATTCTTTAAAATGAATCGAGCGTTCACTATTATGATTTCCTTTAACATAAACAATGTTTTTATCTCCAGCATATAAATTATACAAATCTTTGCAATGATGAATATTAACGAAAGTGTCTCCTTTAGAGTGACAAAAATATGCTGGTATAAAACATTTATTAGCATATTCTATTGGTTCTACGTCATCCAAATTAAAATCGGCTTTTTCTTTAATTGTTTCTTTTATCCATTTTAAAGCTTGTTTCACTACAAAATCTGGAAGAGCAACTCTATCTTTGGCTAATTCATTAATTAGATTTTTTAAGGAAGAAAAAGGAGAATCCAAAACTAAACCTGCTATAGATAAATCTTTTGTTGCATACATTAAGGCAGTTGCCGCTCCCATACTCCTCCCCCATAGTCCGATGGCACTTACTTTATTCGATCTTCGTAAAAAGTCAACTATACAAGCAACATCATCTTGCTCATGCCATCCTAATGATATATATTCGCCTTCACTTCTGCCACAACCCGAAAAATCAAAGGCAAAAACAGTAATACCTATTTTTAATAAATATTTAATTTCTGGGACTACTTCACAACGAGAGGATGAATTTCCATGAAGATATATTACACATGGAAGTTTAGGGAATTCCCTTTCTTCATCAAATGGTTCCCAAAATGAGCATATTAACTTATAATTTTTCTTATTTGTTAAGGTAAAATCAGTTCTTTTATAACATTTTCCTTTTAATTCGAATTTTTCAGGTCCTAATTCTATATCACTATATTTATCACGATTTGGACGAATCACTGCTTTCCATAGTTCATCATACGCTGAAGAAAAAATTTTTTTCAAAAAACTCATTTATTTTATTTATTTTACATTTTTATTCATAATAAGAAACCTTTAAGAGTTCATCTATGGTTGTTACGCCCTGTTCAACAAGTTCAAGAGCACTCTTCTTCAAGGTGCTCATTCCCTGTTCATTTATCGCATATTCTTTGATCTCCTCAACTGAAGCGCCATTTGTTATCATCGAACGGACATTTTTATCTATTACAAGTATTTCATGGATAGATATTCTTCCCTTATATCCGGTATTGTTACATTGTCTGCATCCAACCGGATGTTTAATCATATCAAAATGTGCTCCGGCTATAGCCTCTTCCTCGGGTGTCATAGGACCTGTAGTAGCACAGAAAGGACATACCTTTCTTACAAGTCTTTGAGCAACTATACCAACCAGAGAGCTTGCTATCATATAAGGCTCAACGCCCATATCAACAAGTCTTACTACAGATGATGCTGCATCATTGGTATGGAGTGTGGAAAGAACCAGATGACCGGTAATAGCCGCTCTGACTGAAATTGATGCTGTCTCCGAGTCACGTGTCTCACCAACCATTATAATATCCGGATCCTGACGAAGCAAAGCCCTAAGTCCCACCTCAAAGGTAAGACCTGCTACATTATTAACCTGCATCTGATTTAGCTTTGCAACATTTTTTTCAACAGGATCCTCGATAGTCGATATATTTACACTTCTTTTTGATAATTCCTCAAGTATCATATAAAGCGTCGTTGACTTACCTGAACCGGTCGGCCCCGTAAGATATATTATACCGTTTGGAGACTGAAGCATCTTCTTAACTATCATATAATTTTTGTCTGTCATACCAAATGTTCCCATATGGTCGATGGAAGATGCAGATGCAAGAAGTCTTAAAACCGCTTTTTCTCCGAATACTGTTGGTATAACCGACACTCTGACATTTAAGTTTACTCCTTCGATATTTATTCTGAAATGTCCATCCTGAGGTACTCTTCTTTCCGCAATATCCAAATCACCAAGAATCTTTATTCTGGCTATAAGTGAATTATGAATATTTTTCTGCAGTGTCATAAAATCACATATAACACCGTCCATTCTCATACGAACGCTTGTCTGGTTTTCAAAAGGCTCGATATGAATATCAGATGCGTTGGAATTGTAAGCTCTTATAAGTATACTGTTAAAGAGGTTTATGATAGGTGTATCATCATCGCCCTCTTCAATGCTTATCTCAACGGTTTCACTTACCTGTGTACTGTTGGCAGCAGCCTTCTTAGCCGCCTCTCTTGCAGATACCTCAGAGTAGTAATACTGAATGGAATTTTCAAGAGGAGCCTGCTCACACAGAGCTATATTAAGCTCCATACCAACTATCTGTCTGATATCCTCAATTCCATAGAAATTAAGAGGATCATTTACGACAATGTAATAAACATTATCTACAACCTTATAACCCATCATACAGTACTTCTCAGCCAGCATCCTCGGAATCATTTCCACAGCTTCGATATTGACGGACAAATCCGATATATTTACCATATCGTAATTAAGTCTTTTTGCCAAAGCCTCAAGCATCTGCCTTTCGGTAATAAAACCGAGTGCTATAAGTGCACCACCGAGTCTGACACCCTTATTTTCCTTCTGATAGGCAATAGCCTGACCAACCTGCTCATCATTTACATAGCCAAGCTCCTGAAGTACATCACCTATTCTAATGTTTTTATTATTTCTTGCTTCCATAGACTATTCCTCGCACATATAGATTTCAAAGGTAATACTTAAAACCTTATTGTTCTTTATTTCATATCCTTCCGTACCTTCACCGTTTTCATCCGAAGTATTGTATTCTATACTTCTTTCTTCAGAAAACGAATAATTTACGACTCTTAATTTTTTATCCGTGTTACAAAATGAATCAAGGAAAGAAATCAGCTTTTTTTCGTCTCCGCCAACCTTCAGTGAAATTGTTGAGGTATATATACCTATTGAAACATTTTCTTCTTTGTCAACCTCATCTTCCGAAGCTTCTTCATCATCATCCGTTTCATCCTCATATTCGTAATCATTAACTTCTTCATTTAATGCTTTTTCCGAATACTGATACGGAGAAAGACTCGTAGGCTCGGATGATACGGATATATTGAGATCATAAAGATAAAGTCCCGAGGAAAGGGCTAAACCCGTAAAATGTTTATCAATCTCATCACTTGTCATCATTTCATAATAATTCTGTCTTGCTACAAGTATTTCCTCCTCCATCTTTTCCGTTTCCGCTTCAATCATCGGAAGCTGACTGACCTTAAGCTCATTCATATCCTGAAGATCCTTTTCGGTCTGTATTTTCTCATTGGTTTTATTTATATCCTTTATAACGGGATAGACTCCCCAATATCCTATACATACAACAATTACAAATACGGATAGGAATACAAGTAGTTTTTTATCTCTTTCTGTCATTTCAAACTTCATATTATTCCCCTCCTATCTGCCTGCTGACTCAGCCAATGTACAAGTAACGTGTATATCATAGTTTTCCGTATTTTCCTGATATGAATATCCGGAATAATCAACACGACTGAAAATATCCTGTTTGGTTAACTCGGCTATAAATAAATTGATTTCATTAACCGTTTTTGATGTAGCCGTAAAGGAAACTATTCCTGAATCGGCATCAAAGGAATCAAAGCTGACATCCGCATAATTCCCCGCACATTTTGTAATCAAATTCATTACATCGGTATTACAGACCGGATATGTCATAATATTCTCATCAAGTCCCACAATCGAATTATACTGACTGCTTATAAATGAATTTCTTGCCGTAACCATATCATATTCAAGAACCATAAGCTCCATTGACTCATTTGCTTCTTTCGCTTTATCAAGCTCCCTGTGTTTAAGAAGTCTCACGGTAAGTGAAGCGGCAAGTATTATTCCCATAAGAGCAACTGCTCCGACAATAATAAATATTCCTGTTTTGCTTCCGCTCTCCTTATTGCTCTTCTTTTTTGACGAATTATATAAAGTAAGGAAATTCTGATGCTTTCCCGTATTAATCAAGCCGCTTGAAGCGTGGATGCATCCCTGAATATCAACCCCCGCCTGTATGCTGTCATCCGAGAACACCTGAACAGGAGCCTGTATACCCTGCTGGAGTATTGCCTCGCTGTAGGTATATATATTTAAAGGATTTACACCTGCAAGAATAATGGTTTCAAGCGGATATTCAATCTGATGAGCCTGCATAAACTGAATAATCTGACTTGCCGAACGCGCCATATCCTGTGCATATTCCTCTGATTCCTGTTCGTGGAAGCATCTCGTACTGTTAAAATAATAAAAGCTTCCGTTAACAAACAGCAGTGTTGTTATCATCATTCTGTCAGCAATTTCAAGAATAAAGGTTCCGTATTTTTTTCCGGCAGTCTTATCTACAAAATTAATTATACTGCTTTCTCCTGAATATACCGCCTTAATCTTAATACCTGCCTCGGTGAAAATATCGATATAATCCTTTATAAAATCAGTAGGAATATTTTCAGCATAAACTCTTCTGGTCTTTCCATCCGTCGAAAGCAGTATATAGCCATAGGTATAGCTGTCTGCCTTATTAATATCCGTAAATTCTCTTTCGATAAATTCAAGAGTTTTACTGTCCTTTAAAACAGGCATTTCAATATTTTTTCCTACAAATTTTGAACTGTTTATTACAACAATAACATCCTTTGTCGGAAGTCTTAAATTAGACCATGTATCACGTAAAAAGCCTATAAAAGGATCCGCATCCATTACTATTCCGTTTATTATGCTTCCCTCAGGTGCATCCACCGTATAGCTTTGGTTAATTATTATTTTCTTTCCGTTGGAAGAGCCTGTAGCAATCTGTACCTGCTGATTGGCAAGATATATAACTGTACTCATTTATTTTCACCCCTTTATTGATATGATTGAGATATCTGTGCGTAAGAGCCGTATATTGGCTGTATTACGGAAATAATTATAAATCCTACTATAACTGCCATAACCACTATCATAGCAGGCTCAAGATATGATACAAGTTTATTTAAAGCAACCTCAGAATCATACTCCATTTGATTTGCCGTGGATACAAGCATGGAATCAAGTGCACCTGTTTCCTCACCTACCATAATCGAAGATGAAAGCTTCTTAGTAAAGCCGTCAACCTTGTCAATAGCCTCACTTAAGTTCGAACCTGATTTTACATCCGCTATTACCTGGTCAAACTGTTTTTCAATATATAAATTACCTATAGTATTTCTTGAAATCATAAGACAATTTATAATTGAAATACCTGCCGAGTAAAGGCTTGAAAGTGTTCTTGCAAACCTTGCAGTATATATAACCTTATTAAGCTTTCCGAATACGGGAAGATGTATCTCCAGCTTATCCTTATAATATTTAACGGACGGTATTGAAAATATTATCTTAAACGCAATATAAAGAACCGCTGCTGCTATAAGAAGTACATACCATTTATTTTTAACATAATTACTTATTCCAAGCAAAAGTCTGGTTGATGCCGGAAGACTTTCCATCTGGGAAAAAAGACTGTCAAACTGCGGTATAACATATCCCATAATTATTGCTACTACTATAACTATAAGTACTCCGAGAATCTTAGGATATGTCATGGAGCTTTTTACCTTCTGTCCGAGTCTGTACTCCTTATCATAGTGAGAAGCCATCTGCATTGCAATCTTATCAAGATTACCGCTGGTCTCGGCACTCTTTACCATATTTATGAAAAGCGGAGGAAAAGCATCTCCCTGCTCTGTCATGGCATCCGAAAGAGATATACCCGAACGAACCAGCTTAAGTATCGAAGCGTATATCTCCTGTTCCTTCGGCTTAATGGATTCATCTTCCGAAATAATCTTTAAAGCCTTTACAAGTGATACACCCGCCGCCGTAAGCTCTCCGATATTTCTCGCAAAATCAGATATGGCATCGGATTTTATCCTTTTAATATTCTTTTTTTCAATTATCGGTTTAGACTCAATAAGAAGCTTATTGTCCTGCTTCAGCTTATCATGAAGGTCAAATTCATCATTTGCAGAAAGCTCTCCTGAAACAGTCTTTCCTTCCTGATCCTGAGCCTTATATTTGTAACGAACCAAGGCTTAATCCTCCTTATTCTCATTTTTGTCTTTGTTTTTTTCTTTAACTTTTTCTTTGCTTTTTTCTTTATCTTTTACTTTATTTTTTCTTTATTTTTACCGTTTTCTTTTTCCCGGCTTTCCGGTTTATCCAATCTCAGATATATACCCGAAACAACAAGCATACATATAATTACACAAGCAATCATAACCAATGCTGCCGTAAAAATCGAAAGCCCGTCAAAATAATAAAGCAAAACAAATACCGTTTCGGCCAGTATTCCGCCTGCGATTTCCGTATAAAAGCCCCTTTTACCGATAGGCGCATCACAAAAACGGCACTTACCTTTATTTATAAATCTTGATACAACCGGAAATGTATCCTTAACTCTTAATCTGTGTCCGCATTCCCTGCAGGTTGAATGTTTTTTTTCCAATATATTTATATTATTTCCCCTGCAATATGCCATCTCATCCGCAAGAGAAAAAACATCCGCTCCTATAAAAAACACAATAATAATACATAATACATTAAGTAATACAAACAGCATTTTTAAACCTTCTTCATACTAATAATTAAACAAATTAATAAAATAATCCACGTCCCACTTATCCTCACCGTCTTCATATCGGTAAGTAACTCTGTAATTACCTATCTGGTATGTGAACCCTGTCACAATTCTTAATTCGCTGTCATATGATATTATATCAATAACTCCGTCATTTTCCAAAATTCCGTTTATTCGTTCGATACTTTCTTTAGACAAGCCGTGCTTTTTTTTAGGCTCATATACGGACTTACCCTTGGAATAATATTCTATCTCAAGCATATTTAATGCAAGCTTAACATTTTTAGCTTCCTTAAATGCAGTTCTTCCGCCACGCATAATTTTAAAATAATTAAAAATTACAACAAATACCAAAACAACTATTATTGCTATTGATACTGCCAGCTTTATTATTCTTTTTCTTCTTTTCTTATATTCATTATCCAAATCCATCACCCCTGATGTACCTTTATTACTCCTGTTTAATCCTTGCCCAGTCTGAGGCATCCCTGAAATTATAACACTCTATATATGTTAACGTTGTATAATCTCCGAATTTTTCACTGTTTAATGTCAGTGTCATTCTTATAATATTTCCGTTATATTTTCCATAATCCGGATCAGATGTATCCGAAAGTTCTGAAAGCTTTTCAAACTTTAAATCCTTAACCCTGTATCCCATATATGTTTTATTGTCAAAGGTCCACTTTGAACCTGTACCTGTAGTAACCACACCTGTATTTTCATCCTCTTCGGCAATAGGATAATAATATATCAGCATGTATTTATTCTCGTCATTATCAAACACCTTATCGGATGTAATATATATGTGGCTTCCGGAATTATCATTCAATTCGATTTTATGTCCGTCATCCGAAATGTATATTGACATTGTGCTGTTATCATTAACAGAGCCTTCCACAAGTGCTCCCTCTATCTCACCGGTAATTTTAGTATTTATTATAGAAGAAACCTGCATACCGCCCTGAATACTTTTTGCACTGTAATAAACACTCACCGTATCGGATATAACCTTTGTCGCAGCCACCATAAAAAGACCTAAAAGTGCAAATGTAACGATAAGCTCTATCAATGTCATACCCGAATTATTTATTTTTCTTTTATTCATAGAGCTCATCTCCTCTCATGAATTAATTATTCATCCCTGAAAAATATCTTAAAAACCGAAATTCCCGCCTCATCACTGTAAAACTTTTTTAAATCAGCACTTAGTACGATACTGACAGCCTTTGCCTGATTTGCGGCAACATTTGTTTTTTCCTCATCAAGAACAAGCGTAAGCTTTGCTCCGGATATGGTATCATACACCGCATCCTTCTGATATATTTCCCGGTTTACTGTCATTCGGTCATTTTGCATATCAACACTCTTTTTTACCATTTCACTTGATACGCCGACTATATGGACCATACACTCAACCAATACCATAACGAGAATGGTAAAGCCTACCAAAACCTCAACCATAGTTGAACCCTGATTATTCAGTTTTAAATTATTAAATAATCTTTTTAATGACTTAAACATATAATCACCCTCTAATTAACTCTTGTCCATGTCCAATCCTCGGTTAAGTCAATTTTATTTCCCGCAGGATTAAAGGCTTCATTTAATGTATTATTTTCCATATCTCCGGAAGCCGCATCGGAAAACTTATTAACGGTTAATTCATAATATGAAGTCGTTGTGCTGGTCTGCCCACCCTTTGAAACGGTTACCTCAACAGTAAGAAGCGCCTCATCCTTTATGTCAAATTCTTCGCACTCCCAATACATGCATACTGAAATGTCATCGGCAATAGCAGCATATTCGGATGTATTACCACCTGTCAGATTTATCTTAAAATATCTGTACGCATTGGTTTTTACATGACCGGCAGTTGTTTCATCCCTGTAAAAAGGCCAATTTGTCTGAAACATATTGTACCGTATGTAATACCACATATTGTAATCATCCGAACAATAATCAGCTCCGTCAACATTATTTATACCATCTATGAGTGCCTGTTTATCATCAAAACGCGGTGTAGTAAGCTCATCTCCTATTTCAATATTAATTGATTTGGACAGCTCCTTAACCTGTGACTGTGTTACCTTTCTCTGATTCGAAACAAAAAGAGAATATGAAACCAAAAGCAAGGATAAGGTAAAAGTAATCACTATAATGCTGACAACAATTGCAACAATCATTGCCGAACCGCGATTATCTTTATACAGTTTTTTGTTTCGTATCCTTTTAATCAGTTTCATATTCTCTCCCGGTTAAGTCATTTATTCAACCTTACTTCCAATACCGTTTATATCAAAGTACCACTCATCAGACCATTCGGATATACTGTTTGTACCACTTATCCTTGCTGCACTTATATAAAGCTTATAGCCTGCTGCATTTTCAAAATAATCACTTAAAACAGCCAATTCACCGGTATATGATACCTCTGCCGTTACAGGATCGGTATATTCTTTAGTTACAGCATATACGGTGCCTGCAAGCGAAGGCTCTGCACCTGATACATCCATCACTCTTATACAGTAAACCACAGGCTCTGTACTTGTGAACTGTGCTCTGTAATATCTGATTGGCTCACTGCCCTCAACTGTTTTATCAAGTGTATCATCAGTCGTAGCAGGTATGCTTGCCGATATAACCGTACTTAAATCGGTAATTGTATCTTCATAAGATATTTCGTTTATTATTCCGTCATTATCTCCCGGGTTGGTTCTTCTCCAACTGTTTACAGGCGATGATACATAATAATTCTCGTTATCTTCATTGATATATGCCTGAACGGTTACCTGTCCGGTAGCTGTATAATCTTCAGCGAATCCCTTGCTCTCACTTGAACCGTTCCTTGATATTACAACATCATCAACCAAATCAGGTAATATAATTGTAACCTTATTATCAGAACTATATTTTAATTCTGCATTAACATCAATTATTCCCGAAACTCCTCCCTCGGTAATATACATAGTCGGGTCAATTGAAATCATATACGGTAATTTAACACTGTTTTCAGCATCAATTTCTCCGTATTTAACGAGATACCGACCGTTAATGTATATATTCTCCGATGATGAAGCTGCAGCATCAAGGTACGGAATAACACTTCCGCCTGCTGTTACTTCACCGATATATCCGTATACTCCGAATCCTGTACCGTTATCATCAGGCTTAAGATATACATATTGAACCTTTCCGTCATATCCCGAATACTTTATCTCAAAAACATCGGCATATTCAACAGTATCAAATTCAAACGCTTTTTTCTTAACTCTTATACTGAATAACGTGTCATCAGGATCTGTAGTCTTCCAGATACTGTTATCAGGATCAAAGTAGTAGCTGAGTTCTACATTCTCAATCCAGGTAAGATCAGGACTGTCGAGCTTAACCTTAGGAATCTGAATCCAGAGGTAATTAACCGAAGCATCATCCGGATCCTCATCTGTCCACCAGGAGCTTATCTTATTATCTGATCTTGCTCTTAATGCAACCTTAAGCCACTTACCTGCATAGTCTGATGCTCTGAAGCTTCCGCTTGCCTTAAATGTATATTCCGCACTTGAAAGCGTAGAGCCATACATCCTGTTCTTTGCAGACTTATTAATTAATGTCTTTATTGCCCCCGAATTCCAATATCCATCATCGGTATCAGCACCATCTCCGGAATTAATCACGCGTGCAGTTCCGCCTTCTTTAGAGATATCACTTGCATCCTGAATCAGCTTTTCGTCATCATCATATACAGCTATGGCTATATCATAATATCCCTGCTCGGTTCCTTTTTCCGTATCTGTAAATTTAAGCTTAAATCCCGTATTATTTATCTGGGATATCGTAATACTCGGTACACTTGTATCAATATCCGTGGATAACTTTGTAATATCCGGTGTATCAAGTCTTTCACGTAATGTAAGCTCAATCGCTTCACTATAAGGTCCGTCAATATAGTTTACGGAGTTAGTCCTTGCAATTGCCCTAACCTTAATGCTAAGCTTATCACCACCGTTAAAGTCGGATAAATCTATAAAGGCTCTATGCATATCAGTCACGGAAAATCCTCTGTCATATGAACTGTTTACATCATCGGCAAGGTCTACAACCACACATTCACCGCCATCGCTTAATTCCGCAATATCAAGTCCTATAGTATCATCATGATTTGTTGCGTTGGTATCGGCAATGTAATAGTAATGAGTCTTTGTTACAACACCAGGGTCCTTAGGCTCGGTAACATTAACCATAATAAGATATCCGCCAAGGTCATCCTTTTCGTGTGAATCTGTTATCGAACTCCATGTTACATCATGAAGCTGACTGTCCTGATCAAATTCGGTATGACCGGATGCATCCAGTGTTGAATGTCGCTCAATTGTCAGTTTTGACAGCTGTGACAGACTGAGCTTACAACTGCAGGTCTTAGACGCAACACTCGGAAGGAAATTGGTCTTATTATCTGTAACCGTTGGATCGATAGTTCCGAGTCTTGTTACTCTTATTGTGTAATTTACATATCTCCAGTTATTTTCGGTATCCGTAAATGTAATAC
>CALGGL010000127.1 GCA_937915975.1 uncultured Lachnospiraceae bacterium
AATTAAGTTATCAAGGTACATTTATTGTATCTAAAAGATATTATACGAGGAGAGAGTGATATGAAAATCAAGGAAAAGAAAATAAGTAAATTATTGGTGCTTCTTATGACAGCTGTTATGCTGTTTGCGGGAGTGACAGGAGGCTTAAGGGGAGAAAACTTAAATGTTAAGGCTGCTTATGTAACGCCGAGACTTTTGGTTACCGGCGCGGATATAGCCGGAGGAAGTGTAAAGGCAGGAGAAGAATTTGATATGGTTCTTCACCTTAAAAATGAATCAACCACCACTAATCTTATGAATATAAGTCTTAAGCTTTCAAGTGAGGATAATCAGATAATCACAACCTCGGGTTCAGATTCCATTTACATAGACAGTATAGATATGGATACGGAGTATGATGTAACAGTAAGCCTTAAGACAAGAGGCAATCTTGAACAAAAGACTTATACTCTCAATGTTTCATATACCTATGAGGATAAGAACAGATATACATACGAGGATACGGCGGCAGTTTCCGTACCGGTTATTCAGGAGCCGAAGCTTTCTGCATCAGAAAAGAGAGTTTCAAAGTCAACCATAACCGTAGACGGAAAAACCAGCTTTTCCTTTAAGCTTAATAATCTTGGCAAGGATAAGGTTTACAATGTAAGCGTTGATTTTACCGGAGACAATATCAAGGATATATCCACCTATGTCGGAACTATTGATGTGGGTATGAGTAACTCGGTCGATATGTCCGTAACAGGTGAAAGTGTAGGAGAAGGAAAAGTCGTTGCGGTTATAAGCTATGAGGATGCAGAGGGTAATGTAAGCTCCTTTGAGGAGGAGTTTTCGTTAAATGTTACCGCTCCGATTGATGAAGATAGTCTTAAGGAAAATGACGGAAAGGTGAGTACAGGCCTTTTAATCGGCGGCGGAGTATTTCTTCTTATAGCTATTTTTATAATTGTCGGAGCAGTCAAGAAGAAAAAGGAAAAGCAGTACGAGTAATCAGAAAAGCAGGATGAAAAAAGGAATATAAAGAATTAATTTGAGTCGGAATGGATAGAAACTATGTCAAAAAATATAATTATTAAAACAGATAAATTATGCAAGAGCTTTTCTGTCGGAGGAAGTACACAACATATCATAGAAAATATGGATTTGGAAATCTACGAGGGTGATTTTACTGTTATCATGGGTTCCTCGGGAGCCGGTAAATCCACTCTTTTGTATGCGCTTTCGGGTATGGATAAGGCAAGCAGCGGTAAGATTTTATTTTGCGATAAAAATATTACCGGCTTTAACAGTGACCAGCTTGCTATATTTAGAAGAAGACACTGTGGCTTCGTATTTCAGCAGGTGCATCTTATAGATACAATGAGTGTTATGGATAATGTGTTAAGTGCCGGACTTCTAACAGGACAAAACAAGAAGCAGCTTGTAAAAAAAGCTAAAGAATTATTTAATGAGGTCGGCATAAGCGGAAAGCTCTGGAATAAATTTCCTAATCAGCTATCCGGTGGTGAGGCGCAGCGTGTAGGTATAGTAAGGGCGCTTATCAATTCTCCGTCACTTGTATTTGGAGATGAACCGACAGGAGCGTTAAACAGTGCCAGCAGTACTGCGGTTTTGGATGTTTTGACCGAGGTAAACAGAAACGGACAGTCGATTGTGATGGTAACTCATGATATGAAATCCGCAAGAAGAGGCAATCGTATCATTTATTTAAAGGATGGTGCGATTTGCGGAGAATGTGAGCTTGGAGCTTATGAAAGCGGGGATAAGGCAAGACACGAAAAGCTTCGGGCTTTCCTTACCGAGATGGGATGGTAGAATATGCTTGGTAAATTGATTAAATCTAATTTCAAAAAAGATTTTTCACATATGATAACATTTTTTCTGATCATGGTTCTTTCTGTTGTTTTGCTTCACAGCGGAATTATGATTCTTATGGGCTATGGCAAGCTGTTTGACATAAAAAAGGAAGAATTAAACAGTGCAGACCTTATGGTTCAGTATAATATGGAACGTGATAAGTTTTTTGAATTGGAGGAGCTTATCGCGTCCGCAGATTATATAGCTTCATATGAAAAAATCAATCCAATACAAAAGGAGTTTGTCAAGGAAGATGAAGAGTATGACTCGGACAGCAAGGATGCGTATGATACAAGCAGAGTTTATCTTCAATGTCTTCCATACGGAGAATGGGGAGAGATAGAGGCTCCCGATTTTGTTGAGCTTTCCGAAAAGGAATATGATAATCCCATATACATTTCAATAAATGTAAATACCAATTTTTTTAAAGTAAATCTGGATGATGAGATTGAAGTAACAGTAGATGGCAGGCCGCGTACCTTTCATGTGGCAGGTATATTTCAGGGGATGTTATCTTCTTACGGCATAACTTATGTTGATTCGAAAACCTATAACGAATGGTATAATGAACGCCAAAACAGGCTTGATGGTTTTGAGGAGGAAGGATATTCGGTTTATGATTTCGGAATTATTTACATGAAGGTAAATGAGGGAATAAAACCGCAGGATGCAGCCGGAAGACTTACAAAAACCTTTAGTGAACACTATATCATGGCTTATGCTTGGGATGTTGATTCCTATATTACAGAGTCGGTTTATATGCAAAATATTGTTTCAGCGATACTTAGCCTGTTTGCGATAATCATAACAATTATTTCCATGATTATCATATACTTCAGAATATCCAACAGTATTGAGCAAAATATCGTCAATATGGGTGCGTTAAAGGCTCTCGGATATACCTCAAAGCAGATAAGGATGTCCATGGTAATAGAATTTGCAGCAACTACATTTGCGGCAGTTGTAACAGGCATAGGACTCTCATATATGATTATGCCTGTGATAGAAAATGGAATGAGAAGCTTCTGCGGACTGGTATGGGATTATGACTTTGATTTTGCAGCAGCTTTAATTACAGCCTTAATAATAGTCGGAACGGTTATTGTAGTTTCCATGGCAAGTACCAAATCCATAATAAAGCTTGATCCGGTCCGGGCTTTAAGATTCGGAGTTGCTTCAAAAAGCTTTAAGAAAAATCCTGCTCCGATTGAGAGAACGAGTGGTCCGCTTACCTGGATACTTGCCTTAAAATCAATATTAAGAAATACTAAACAAAATATCCTGCTTTTTGTAATTATGCTTTCAATCGGAGCCGTTACAACCTTTGCAGCATATCTTACATACAATGTAATATTTGACATAACCAATCTTTACAGGATGTTAAACAGTGTTGCTCCGGATGTTGAACTGTCTATAGATGATGAAAATGCTTTATATGAGTTGAAAAATCTTCCTGAGGTGGAGTATATCTGGTGGATGAATTATGCTGAAATGACAGTAGAAGGATACTCGGTAACTGCAAGCATTACAGAGGATTGGCGAGATATACCGGAGGTAAATGTTTATGAGGGAAGGGTACCTGTCTATGATAATGAGATAACCATAGGTGGCGGACTTGCCGGTATACTGGGTGTAACCATAGGCGATGAGGTAAGCGTAAGCTATGGAGAGTTTGAAAGAAAATATATAATAACCGGACTTCAGCAGGGGGCACAAAATGATGGAAGGGATATATCATTAAGTGTGGACGGTGCAAGACATCTTGGATATGAGTTTGATAAAACAAGTATTGCTGCGATTGTAAAAGGACATACCCTTGATAATTCAAACAAGCTTGTAGAGGATGCGGAGGATATGTATGGCTATAAGCTATGGTCTTATGCCAATGCGATAGATGCTTTGGAGAATGGAGAAAACAGTATAGTAACGATAGCTGTTGTGATTGTTGCCATGCTGATAATAATCTCACTGCTGGTTATTATTCTATCCATGAATCTCCTTGTAAAGACCATAATAATTAAAAGACAAAGGGAGCTTGGAATTAAGAAGGCTATCGGTTTTTCCAGCAGTCAGCTTAGAATGGAGCTTGTTTTATCCATGATGCCGCAGATAACCATAGGCGGCGTAGTCGGAGCGATAATCGGTTGTAAGGGCTCCAACAATATGCTTACAATGATGCTTAATTCTCTTGGTATTATGAGGTCCAATATGAAGGTCTTTCCTATGATGGGAATTGTTGCGGTATTATTTGTGACGATAGCTTCATTTTTAATAATCTGGATAATGTCGGCAAGGATTAAAAAGATATCGGCTTACTCGCTTATAACAGAGTAAAAATATATAAGCTTTGTAACACAAGCGCAGTATATAAGACAGGTACTCGCATAGCTCGCTGACGCTCACGCTATGCTAAGCACCTGCCTTATATACTGCACTTTTGATGTTGTGATTTGCTTTGAGTCCGTTTTATTACTCCCCTATATATTCTTTTTTATTTTACTCTGTTATGAATCGATTTTTTGTGGTACAATTATTTAGTATAAGTTTTTTTTGAAAGGATGCTTTGATATGGAAAAATTATTGATTGTTGTGGATATGCAGAAGGATTTTATAGATGGGTCTCTTGGAACAGCCGAGGCTATAAAGATTGTTGACAATGTGGCTTCGTATATAGAAAAATGTGAGAAGGACGGTTTTGATATCGTCTTTACAAGAGATACACATGGCGGGGATTATATGGATACTCAGGAGGGAAAGAAGCTTCCGGTTATTCACTGTATAAAAGATACAGAGGGATGGCAGATAGATAAGAAGCTTAGAAAATATGCAGAGGGTAAGCTTATATTTGATAAGCCTACCTTTGGCAGTGTAAAGCTTATGAATTATGTTATGGAAAAGGGCTATGACGAGATACATTTACTCGGACTTTGTACGGATATATGTGTTATATCCAATGCTATGCTCGTTAAGGCTGCACTTCCTGAAGCAAGGATATGTGTTGTGGAAAGCTGTTCTGCCGGAGTTACACCGGAAAGTCACAAAAATTCTCTTGAAGCAATGAAGTCCTGTCAGATTGAGGTGGTATAGATGATTAAGGCTTGGGAGCATTTTAAAACCATTACAAAGCATAAGTATGAGGTTATGAAAAACTGTTTTGCCTGCGGACTTTATAAGCAGGGACTTTTACATGACCTTTCAAAATATTCATGGACAGAGTTTTCCATGGGAGCCAAGTATTATCAGGGTGACAGAAGCCCTAACGATGCGGAAAGAGAAGCAAAAGGATATACAGAGGCATGGCTTCACCATAAGGGAAGAAATAAGCATCATCTCGAATACTGGATAGATTACAGCGTGGATAAGTCCAAGGGTATCGTAGGTATGCCTATGCCAAAAAGATATGTTATTGAGATGTTTTGCGACAGGGTGGCTGCCTGCAAGATATACCAGAAGGAAAATTATGATAAGAAGAATCCTTTGGAGTATTATATGAAGGGCAGAGCAGGAAAGCTTTTACATGAGGATACAAAAAAGCTGCTTGAAAAGTATCTTTATATGTGCGCCGAAAAGGGCGAGGATTATACCTTCAGGTATATTAAAAATAAAGAGGTTATCCCTATGAGAAGGGATGCGTTAAGTAAAATAGTGGCATTTTTTATAAGATGTAAGGAAAAAGCAACAGGCGAAAGTTTTGATTTTGATAAGTAAAACAATATAGATGATTAGGGATTATGCGTATTTTACTTAATTAAAGGGGTATAAAGAACATAACGATAGAGGGAATACTATGCAATTTACACATTTACATGTCCATACAGAATACAGTCTTTTAGATGGTTCCGCCAAGATTAAGGAGCTTGTAAAAAGAGCAAAGGAGCTCGGTATGAAGGCTCTTGCAATTACAGACCATGGTGTTATGTATGGAGCAATTGATTTTTATAAGGCTTGCAGGGCTGAAGGAATCAAGCCGATTATCGGTTGTGAGGTATATGTAGCTCCCGGTTCAAGATTTGACAGGGAGGCACAAAGAGGTGATGAGAGATATTATCACCTTATTTTGCTTGCCGAAACCGATGAGGGATATAAAAATCTGTGTAAGATAGTTACCAGAGGCTTTACTGAAGGATATTATTATAAACCGCGTGTGGATATGGAGGTTTTGAGAGAGTATCATAAGGGCATTATATGTCTTAGTGCCTGCATAGCGGGCGAGGTGGCTGTTAATCTAAGAAGAAATGATTATGAAAAGGCAAAAGAGGCAGCATTAAGACATAGGGAAATATTTGGCGAGGATAATTATTTCCTTGAGATGCAGGATCACGGGATACCTGAGCAGAGAATTGTTAATGCAGGTGTCATGAGACTTTCAAAGGAACTTGGAATACCTATGGTTGTTACCAATGATTCACATTACATTAATGCGGAGGATGCAGAGGCTCATGATATCCTTCTTTGTATCCAAACCGGAAAGATAGTTACCGATGAGGATAGAATGAGATATGAGGGAGGACAGTTTTATCTTAAGTCGGCTGAGGAGATGGAGGAGCTTTTCCCTTATGCAAAGGAGGCTCTTGAAAATACAAATAAGATTGCCGAAAGGTGTAATGTCGAGATAGTATTCGGAGAGCAAAAGGTGCCTAAGTTTGATGTGCCTGAGGGCTATGATGCATTTTCGTATCTTAAGGAACTTTGTGAAAAAGGACTTGAAAAAAGATATTCACCTGTTACGGATGAGCTAAAGGAAAGACTTTCCTATGAATTAAATACGATAAAAAATATGGGCTATGTGGATTATTTCCTTATAGTTTCGGATTTTATAAAATATGCAAAGGATAATGATATTCCTGTCGGTCCGGGACGTGGTTCTGCGGCAGGAAGCATAGTTTCTTATTGCTTGGAAATTACCAATATCGATCCGATTAAATTTAATCTTCTCTTTGAGAGATTCTTAAATCCTGAAAGAGTAACCATGCCTGATATAGATATTGACTTCTGCGTGGAAAGAAGACAGGAGGTTATCGACTATGTTGTAAGAAAGTACGGCAAGGAGAAGGTTGTTCAGATAGTTACCTTCGGAACCATGGCGGCAAAGATGTGCGTGCGAGATGTGGGACGGGCACTCGACCTTCCTTACAACCTGTGCGATAGGGTAGCAAAGACTATTCCCGGAGATTTGGGAATGACTATACCTAAGGCTTTAGAGGTAAGCCGCGACTTTAAGGAAATGTATGATACCGTCCTTGACGCAGGCTGGGACGGGGAATGGTTCGTCCGGGCCTACGACGCCATGGGCCGCAAGGTGGGCAGTCACGAGTGCGAGGACGGCAAAATCTATATTGAGAGCCAGGGCTATTGCGTCATGGCCGGCGTGGGCCTGGAAGACGGCAGGGCCGAGCAGGCCCTGGAAAGCGTGCATCAATACCTGGAGACGGAGCACGGCATCGTGCTGCTGCAGCCCGCCTATCGGGAATATCATCTGGAGCTGGGCGAGGTCAGCTCCTATCCCGGCGGATACAAGGAGAACGCGGGTATCTTCTGCCACAACAACCCCTGGATCATCGCCGCGGAGACCGTAGTGGGACACGGCGACCGGGCCTTCGACCTGTATTCCCGCATCGCCCCCGCCTGGCGGGAGGAGATTTCCGACCTGCATAAGATGGAGCCCTATGTCTACAGCCAGATGATTGCGGGTAAGGACGCGAAGCACTTCGGCCAGGCCAAGAACAGCTGGCTGACGGGCACCGCCGCCTGGAATTTCTACGTGATCAGCAATTACATCCTGGGCATCAAGCCCGACTGGGACGGCCTGAAGGTGGATCCCTGCATCCCCCATACGTGGGATGGGTACACCGTGAACCGCCGATTCCGCGGCGCGGCGTATGAAATCACCATCCGGAATCCCAACCATGTGTGCCGGGGCGTCAGCCAGGTGCTGGCGGACGGGAAAAAGCTGGAAGGGAATGTGATTCCCGCTTTCCCGGAGGGAACCTGCCACAAGATCGAGGTCACTTTGGGATAAATCGAAAGAGGCTGCCGAAAGGCAGCCTTTTTCGATGGGTTTTTTCCCGGCCATGCCGCCGCCACCGCCCCCGCGCGGCGGCGCGTGCCGGAGACAGCGGGGGATTACCCAAGCACCTCCTCCGCGTACCGTACGGCGCCCATGGCGTCCGGGGAGTAATGATCCGCCCCGATGGCGGCGGCATATTCCGGGGTCAGCACCGCGCCGCCCACCATGACCTTCACCCCCGGCAGCTGGTCATGAATCCGTTTCACCGTCTCCTCCATGGCGGGGACGGTGGTGGTCATTAGGGCGCTGAGCCCCACGAGGGTCGCCTCCTC
>CALGGL010000128.1 GCA_937915975.1 uncultured Lachnospiraceae bacterium
CGGGAGAGTGGCGATCATCGCCTCTTTGCTGAATTTTATCATCTATTATCTGATGACCAGAAATACCACCCGGATAGATCCCGGGGAGATCAGACGCAAACAGGCATACAAAAAGAATGTCAGCGCATCCGCACCGAAGGCAGGCATGCCGATTCATCGCTGCGCAGTCTGCGGCAGAACCGAGAAGGATGGAGATCATCTGGTTTTTCGTTACTGTTCAAAGTGCAATGGAGCGTATGAATACTGCCAGGATCATCTGTTTTCACACCGGCATGTAGAATAGATCAGACACAATAAGGGCAGTCTTGCCCGGCATCAGGAGAGGCAATCGTGGGAGAAGAAGTTATTTCAAGAAATTTTATAGAGCAGGAGATAGATAAGGACCTAAAGGAAGGAAGATACAACGAGGTTGTAACAAGGTTTCCGCCGGAGCCTAACGGTTATCTTCACATAGGACATGCTAAGTCCATTCTTTTGAATTACGGTCTTGCAAAGGAATATAACGGAAAGTTTAATTTTAGATTTGATGATACCAATCCTACAAAGGAAAAGACTGAGTTTGTACAGTCTATAATTGATGATATTAAGTGGCTGGGAGCAGATTTCGGAGATACGGTACGTTTTGCATCAGATTATTTTGATGATATGTATGAGGCTGCCGTTAAGCTTATTAAGAAGGGCAAGGCTTTTGTCTGTGACCTTACTGCTGATGAGATAAAGGAATACAGAGGGGATTTTAAAAATCCGGGAAAGAACAGTCCATACAGAGACAGAAGCATAGAGGAAAACCTTGACTTGTTTGAGCGTATGAAAAACGGAGAATTTCCGGATGGTTCCAAGGTGCTTCGTGCAAAGATAGATATGGCATCACCTAATATTAATATGCGTGATCCGGTTATATACAGAATTGCACGTATGACTCACCATAATACGGGGGACAAATGGTGTATATATCCTATGTATGATTTTGCCCATCCGATAGAGGATGCTATAGAGGGTATAACTCATTCCATATGCACACTTGAGTTTGAGGATCACAGACCTTTATATGAATGGGTTGTAAATGAATTGGAATATCCTAATCCACCAAGACAGATAGAGTTTGCAAAGCTTTATCTTACAAATGTGGTAACCGGAAAGAGATATATCAAAAAGCTGGTTGAGGACGGAATAGTTGACGGCTGGGATGATCCGAGACTTGTATCCATAGCTGCTTTAAGAAGGCGTGGCTATACTCCGGAATCGATCAAAAAGTTTATGGAGCTTTCAGGTATTTCGAAGGCACAGAGTTCTTCCGATTATGCAATGCTTGAGTATTGTATAAGAGAGGATTTAAAGATGAAGGCTGACCGTATGATGGCGGTTCTTGATCCTATTAAGCTGGTTATTGATAATTATCCTGAAGGTCAGATTGAGTACTTTGATATAGACAATAATCAGGAAAATGAAGCTGCCGGAACCAGAAAGGTTGCATTTAGCCGCGAGCTTTATATCGACAGGGAAGACTTTATGGAGGAGCCTCCGAAGAAATATTTCAGATTGTTCCCGGGTAACGAGGTAAGGCTTAAGGGTGCATATTTTGTAAAATGTGTGGATTATAAAAAGGATGAGACAGGTAAGGTTGTTGAGATTCATTGTACCTACGATCCCGAAACAAGAAGCGGCTCGGGCTTTGAGGGACGAAAGGTTAAGGGAACCATTCACTGGGTAGAGGCCTCTACTGCAGTTGATGCTGAGGTAAGACTTTATGAAAATATAGTGGATGAGGAAAAGGGTAAGCTTAATGAGGACGGAACTCTTAACTATAATCCGAACTCGCTTACGGTATTAACGGATTGTAAGCTTGAAGCTGCATTTAAGGAGGCTAAGCCGGGAGATTCTTTCCAGTTTTTAAGACATGGATTTTTCTGTGTTGATACCAAGGATACAACAGATGATAAGCTTGTATTTAACAGAATTGTATCACTTAAGAGCTCCTATAAGCCAAGTTAATATAAGATTAATTAATGACAGGCTGTAAGTTTTAAATAAAAATATGTGAGGTTTTATATGGGACTTTTTTCCGATATGGGGAAGCTTGGACTGGGGCACTACAGCGAAGCTGAAATAATTGAAAAGAATAAAAATACGCGTAATCCAAATGTTGATCCTGATGTGGAGATGGCTGCAAAGCAGCTTGAACGTAAGGAAGAGGATTATATATTTGATAAAAAATATACTTGTCCGGTGTGCGATTTGGGATTTACTTCCAAATGTGTAAAAAGCGGAAAGGTTAAGCTTTCAAGTCACGACACGGATTTAAGACCTATATATGACTTTATGGACCCGTTGAAATATGATGTGGTTGCATGTTCGTATTGCGGATATTCATCGCTTGTAAGATACTACGGACGTCTTTCCATGCGTCAGATAAAGGAACTGAAGATGAGTATCGGTAATCAGTTCAGAGGTCTTCCTGATGTTGAAGGAGCATATTCGTATGATGATGCCATTACCAGACATAAGCTTGCAGTACTTTGCTCGGTTGTAAAAGGAGCAAAAAACGGAGAACGTGCATATACCTGTCTAAAGACAGCTTGGGTTTTAAGAGGTAAAAGATTAACTCTTGATGAGAATTCGGCAGAGTATAAGGAAGTCTTAAAAGATGAAATGGACTGCATAAAGAATGCTTATGAGGGATTTGTTATTGCTATATCAAATGAACCTTTCCCAATAGCAGGTATGGATGAAAATACACTCAAATACATAATGTCTGATCTTGCAAGAAAGCTTAAGAGGTATGAGGAGTCTGCAAAATTACTCAGCAGCGTACTTACATCAAAGGCTACCAATCACAGACTTAAGGATGCGGCATTGGATTTAAAGGAATTGATAAAACAGGATATCGCCAGAGATAGAAGCTGAGTATAATATGATTAAGAAAACAATATAAGCTTAGTCGGAGGTCTTTTTATGGGCAATAAAAATTCTTCCAAAAAGAAGAATATTAAAAGAACCAACCGAATAAAGAATAATGTTAAGGATAAAAGTATCTATATAGTTATATCCAAAACCTCCACATTTCCGTCTAAGGTAATAAAAATGTGGACTAAGGAACCGTATGCACACACTTCACTTGCACTTGATATAGAGTTAAATGAGATGTACAGCTTTGCAAGACGTAAGCTGCGTAATCCGTTTTGGTGCGGGTTTATCAGAGAGGATATTACTACCGGAGTTTTCGGAAGAGATGTGGATACCACCTGCCGTGTCGCCAGACTTAAGGTTAGCTCCAATACATATAAGAAGATTGTTAAGATGCTTAAGGATTTTATGAAGCATAATATGGATTATAAGTATAATTATCTTGGAATACTGGGTGTTATGTTCAATAAGGCGGTTGAGCGTGAGTATAATTATTTCTGTTCGCAGTTTGTATACCATGTTCTTGAGAAAACAGGTGCTGATACCTTTGATAAAAAGCCGGGACTTGTCAGACCTGAGGATTTCAGACAGTGGGATAAGCTGGAGCTCATATATGAGGGTAAGCTTAAGGATTACAGGCAGTATCTTAAGGATAATAATATTACTGAGGAAAGTGATAAAGAGTATTTTTCCGAATGTATGATTAAAAATCTTGAAGATAAGGCAGTAATGGTATTGAAGGAAAAGGCTGCAAATTGATTGGAACCGTTTGAGTAAAATTTGGATAAGATAATGGTTGAGTAAAATAAAAGAAGCTGTTGAATTTGACAGCTTCTTTTGGTTTATGATGCACACGCCCGCGTAATGAAATTTGTCACTGCGTGACACGCGGGCGGCGCGGCGAGTAGGGTGCGATTTCATCTTCCCTGCTCGATTTATTCCTGTGAGATTATAGTATGGTTGGTTTTTATTATTCCGCGTGGAAGAGCATCCTTGGAATTTTTCCACGGCTCATTTTTGAAACGGTAGTCAAACTTGTCTATGAACCAGCCTATATCGCCGTTTACACGTTCCATATTTTCAAAATAAACTGCATTTAAGGTATCGATGAAATCATTTAATGCATCCTTGGAAAGCTTTGTAGCTGCGTAATCATATAAAAGACCGTAATGATATGTACAAAAGCCTTTAGAGTTTTTAACCTTATCCTTGAATTCCGGTTCCTTTTTCCAAATGTGGAAGATGGTATCGATATATCTGTCAAAGGTTCCTTCGATACGTTCACAGATAAAGCAGGTTTTCTCAAGATTTTTAACATATTCACCGACGGATGAAAAACCCTGTTTTTTGAAAAACGAACCCTGTGCTACAGGCTTATTTTCACTTAAAGCTTTTAAATCCTTGATGGTTTTATCTGTATGTGTCTTCATCATAAGGGCAAGTCCGAGACGGTTTTTCTCGCCGTAAAGTATCTTTATATGATGGCTGCAAAAACCAAGCTTATCAGTCATGGCGCGGTTATCATCCTCCATATAGCTTGGTCCCATAGTGTACTCGATTGCATTTCTTTCAAGTTCTGCATACATGGCACAGACAGGACATTCACAGTCAGTGTCAAATGCATCATTTACAGGTATTGTATAAAGCTGTTCTGCCATAGATTTTTCCTTTCGATTGTAGATTCTTCTTTTATTTTTTATAGTTTCAGTATACAAAATAAGTATATACTAAACCGGTTGTTTTTGCTATAATAATTTCACTGTGATTTAAGATTCATTTTATAAAAGGGGGCTTACTTATGACATTTCACGAGTTTGGAAAAGAAAATGAAAAGGTTTTACTTATGATACACGGGGCTTGTATGTCCTGGAGAAACTTTAAGGAAAATATAAGGCTTTTGAGAAAGGATTTTCATGTAATTGCGGTTGCGGTTCCGGGACACGATTTGTTTGAGTTTGATGAGTTTACATCGATAGAAAATGTGGCAAAAAGAATTGAAAATAAGCTTTTGGAAATGGACTTAAGTGATATTGATGTTATCTATGGATTTTCAATGGGTGGAGGTATTGCCATAAGGCTCCTTGCTTACAATAAGATTCATGCAAAAAATGTTGTCCTTGACGGAGGCATCACACCGAAGAATTACCATAAGACCTTTGCCAAGGCTAAGCTTTGGGCGGACGTTACATTTAAAAAGCTTGAAAAGAAAAGCAGAGGACTTATGTCGCTTATTTTTCCGGATGATGAATATGATGAAAAGCAGGTTGACCTTATGCATGGAGTTATAAGATGTATGAGTGTTGACAGCATAAGAAGATTGTACGGTTCCATGGATAATTTTTATATGCCGGAGCATTTTCCGCTTATGGATACATATTTTGAGTACTGGTACGGTTCGGGTGAAAAGAAGTTTAGAGAGGCTGATATTGATTATATCAAAGAGCATATTCCTAATGTCCGTTTCAGGCAGATACCTAATATGGATCACGGACAGTATGTTATGGGATTCCCGTATTATTTTGCAAAGCAGATCAGAAAGCTTGTGTAACAGAAAACAATTTTTTAGCGGATAAATGCTTTGCGTGATATATGATTTGTGTTATTTTATATCATAAAAAAATGAGGTTTTGAATATGAATATATACAGTGAGGATAAAAATGTAATAATAGAGGGTGCTAAAGATTTTGATATAGAGGATATCTTAGAATGTGGGCAGTGCTTTCATTTTACGAGGCTCGATGACAAGGATTATGAGCTTATGGCGTACGGTAAGTACCTTCATATCAGGCAGCTTGAGGAAAAAGCAGATAAGAAGAATAAAGGAAAAGAAAAAAAAGATACTGTAAAAATAGATGCGGCAAAAAATAATACAGGTTGTGATGATAAAAAAAATAGCAGCAGGATAGTTTTATATAATACTTCCTTGGAGGATTATAACGAAATCTGGTCAAGTTATTTTGATATGGAGGTCGACTATTCGGATATAAAAAATAAGGTTTTAACCTCTGATGAAAGACTTAAAGAGGCTGTTATGGCTAAAGCCGGAATCAGAATTCTAAAACAGGATTTTTTTGAAACCCTTATATCCTTCATCATTTCACAAAATAAGCAGATACCTCATATAAAGCAGATTGTACATACTATCTCCGAGCGTTACGGAGATAAGATTTTGCTTTCTGATGAAAGGGCAGTCTATACATTTCCGAGTGTGGAGAGGCTTTATGAGGTTACGGAGGATGAGCTTAGAGAATGTAAGGTGGGTTTTAGGGCGCCTTATATAAGAGATGCGGTTTGTAAGGTTTATAACGGTGAGATAAGCGAAGAAAAGCTTAGGGGTATGAGTTTTAATGATGCACGTGAAGCTCTTATGACCATAAAGGGAGTGGGAGAGAAGGTTGCAAATTGTGTGCTTCTTTACGGACTTTCCTTTACAAATGCATTTCCGGTTGATGTGTGGATGAAACGAATTATGGAATATATGTATTTTGGCGAGGATACCAAAAAGGAGATTATTGAAAGCTTTGCGTATGAAAAATATGGTGAATATGCGGGATATGCACAGCAATACCTTTTTTATTACGGAAGAGAAAAAGGTCTTGGAAAATAATGAAATTTAGTATTAAATCTATGCTTTATGAGTAAGTATAAAAGGATATTTTAAAATTATTTGTGAAAAAGCTGTAAATTTTACATTTAGGGGTTGATTTTTTCCAAAAATTGAGTACAATAATAACTATGTTAGCACTCAAAGTAAATGAGTGCTAAAAAACGAAGACTTGAATAAGGTCTTATATAGAGATGTTAGGAGGAATTTAAAATGAAGTTATTACCATTAGGTGACAGAGTTGTATTAAAGCAGTCAGTTGCAGAAGAAACTACCAAGTCAGGTATAGTTCTTCCATCACAGGCAAAGGAAAAGCCACAGTATGCCGAGGTTGTTGAAGTTGGCCCGGGTGCAGTTGTAGATGGCGAAAAGATTCCTATGGAGGTTAAGGTAGGAGATAAGGTTATCTACTCAAGATATGCAGGAACTGAGGTTAAGCTTGATGATGAAGAGTATATAATTGTTAAGCAGGCAGATATACTTGCAGTTGTAGAGTAATTAAATTATATGAGCAAGATGAGTGAACACGAAACTAACAAATTTTTGTGGGACTCGTATATGACTTAGGAATGTTAAAAAAGATTTTTTTTAGGAGGCAGTTAAAATGGCAAAGGAAATTAAATACGGAGCAGAAGCAAGAAAGGCTCTTGAAACAGGCGTAAATAAATTGGCAGATACAGTAAGCGTAACACTTGGACCTAAGGGAAGAAATGTTGTACTTGCAAAATCATTTGGTACACCACTTATCACAAATGACGGTGTTACAATTGCTAAGGAGATTTCTCTTGAGGATTCATTTGAGGATATGGGTGCTCAGATAGTAAAAGAGGTTGCTACAAAGACTAATGATGTAGCCGGTGACGGTACTACTACAGCAACAGTTCTTGCACAGGCAATGATAAATGAAGGTATGAAGAACCTTGCAGCAGGTGCTAACCCAATCATTTTAAGAAAGGGTATGAAGAAGGCTTGTGATGCAGCAGTAGAGGCTATTTCAGAGATGAGCCAGAGCATAGACGGTAAGACTCAGATAGCAAGAGTTGCATCTATCTCAGCAGGAGATGATACAGTCGGAGAGCTTGTAGCAGATGCTATGGAGAAGGTTTCCAAGGACGGTGTTATCACTATCGAGGAATCAAAGACTATGCAGACTGAGCTTGACCTTGTAGAAGGTATGCAGTTTGACAGAGGTTATGTATCAGCTTATATGTCAACCGATATGGAGAAGATGGTTGCAGAGCTTGATAATCCATATATACTTATTACCGATAAGAAGATTTCAAATATTCAGGATATACTTCCACTTCTTGAACAGATAGTTCAGGGCGGTCAGAAGCTCCTTATCATCGCTGAGGATATTGAGGGTGAGGCTCTTACAACTCTTATCGTAAACAAGCTTCGTGGAACATTTACTGTAGTAGGTGTTAAGGCTCCTGGATACGGTGACAGAAGAAAAGAGATGTTAAAGGATATCGCAATTCTTACAGGCGGTGAGGTTATCTCAGAAGAGCTTGGATTTGACCTTAAGGATGTAACCTTAGACCAGCTTGGCCGCGCTAAGAGCGTTAAGGTTGCAAAGGAGAATACAGTTATCGTAGATGGTTTAGGTGCTAAGGAGGATATCGAAGCAAGAGTTAATCTTATCAAGAATCAGCTTGCTGAGACTACTTCAGAGTTTGATAAAGAGAAGCTTCAGGAAAGACTTGCTAAGCTTGCAGGTGGCGTTGCCGTAATCAGAGTAGGTGCAGCTACCGAAACTGAGATGAAGGAAGCAAAGCTTCGTCTTGAGGATGCATTAAATGCAACCAGAGCAGCAGTTGAAGAGGGAATCATCGCAGGCGGTGGTTCAGCTTATATCCACGCAGCTAAGAAGCTTGCAGACCTTATCAATTCGCTTGATGGTGATGAAAAGACAGGTGCAGCTATCGTAGCTAAGGCTTTGGAAGCACCTCTTGCAACAATCGCAGGAAATGCTGGACTTGAGGGGGCAGTAATCATCAATAAGATTAAAGAATCTGAGGTAGGACTTGGATTTGATGCATACAAGGAAGAATATGTAAATATGGTTGAGGCAGGAATAATCGATCCTGTTAAGGTTACAAGAACAGCACTTCAGAACGCAACCTCAGTTGCAGCAACGCTCCTTACAACTGAGTCAGTAGTTGCAGACATCAAAGAAGATACTCCTGCAATGCCAGCCGGTGGAATGGGCGGCATGGGCGGAATGATGTAATAACCTGAGCACTGCGAAAAATAAAAATGCGGGCATGCAAGTTTACTTGCAAATGCCCGCATTTTTTGTTTTTCATAGTGCGAAGCACTTT
>CALGGL010000129.1 GCA_937915975.1 uncultured Lachnospiraceae bacterium
CATCCGATGCATTGTAATCCCCGCTACGCAGGAGATCAGCCTGCAGTGCCTGCAGGAGGGGCTGACCGAAATCTTTCTGAAAGCAGGCTGTGTTTTCTCCGTGCCGACCTGCGGCCCCTGCCTGGGCGGACACATGGGATGCCTGGCAGAAGGAGAACGCGCCGTATCCACCACAAACAGGAACTTTGTCGGGCGGATGGGACACACGAAGAGTGAAGTGATTCTCGCTTCCCCCGCAGTTGCTGCAGCAAGCGCCATAAAAGGCTGCCTCGCGTCCCCGGCAGATCTTTAAAAGGAGGATTTTCAATGGTTACCGGAAAAGTATATAAATACGGCAATAATATCGACACAGATGTTATCATCCCGGCACGTTACTTAAACGCACCTTCTCCGGAAGAACTGGCGAAGCACTGCATGGAAGATATCGACGATTCTTTTGCAACTGTCCCCCATCACGGAGATATCATGGTGGGAGGATGGAATTTCGGCTGCGGATCCTCCCGGGAACATGCTCCCATTGCCATTCAGGCAAGCGGCATTGCCTGCGTCATAGCAGCAAGCTTCGCCCGTATCTTCTACCGAAATGCCATCAATATCGGATTCCCGATTCTTGAGTGCCCGGAAGCCGCCGAGGCGATTGAGAACGGAGACACGGTGTCCGTCGATTATCAGACGGGGATCATCCGCGACGAGACCACCGGAAAAGTTTTTCAGGCAGCAGCATTTCCTCCCTTTATTGAAAACATTATTGCATGCGGCGGCCTTCTCCCTTATCTGAAGGAGCGCCAGGAAGGATAAAAAATGACAGAATATCAGATTGCTTTGCTGAAAGGGGACGGCATCGGCCCCGAAATCGTGGAAAGCGCAACAGCTGTTTTGAAAAAAGCAGGAGAGCTTTCCGGCTTTGCACAGGAATATGTGGAGGCTGCGGCACAGATTTTGGGCTGCGGTGTTTGTGTGTGCGACAGAGATCAGATTATAGCGGTTGCAGGTATCCCAAAGAAGGAGTTGCTTGGAAAGAGCCTTCATAAGGAGCTTGAGGAGGCAATTAATGACAGGGAAGCCATACTTGCCAGAAAGGGTGAGAAGAAGTTTATTAAAATACTCGGAAACGGTGATAATGAATATTCGGGTGAGATTGTTCAAACAATTATCAGTGAAGGAGATGCCATCGGAGCTGTCATACTTCTAAGTAAGGATGAGGCTGCATCAATAGGAGAAGCTGAACAAAAGGCAGCGGTTATTGCCGCAAAGTTTCTCGGAAAGCAGATGGAAGGTTAAAAAAAGGTGTATTTAAAAAAAACAGCAAAAATACTTGTTTTTTTAGCACCTTTATACTTGACAAATTGCTTATAACAAGGTATAAATATGCATAGGGCATTTGTTAAACAGATGTCACAAACAAGAGGGGATTGTGTATTGCAATCAACGTTTGTATTATAGGAGGAATTTTTAAATGAACAAGAATGAATTAGTTGCAAGTATTGCAGAGAAGACTGGCTTAAAGAAGACTGAGGCTGAGAAGGCACTTAAGGCTTTCACTGATACAGTTGCAGAGCAGTTAAAGAAGGGTGACAAGATCCAGTTAGTTGGATTTGGTACATTTGAGGTTGCTGAGAGACCTGCAAGAGAAGGAAGAAATCCTAGAACAGGCGCTACAATGAAGATTAAGGCTTCTAAGGCTCCTAAGTTCAAGGCTGGTAAGGCATTAAAGGATTCTGTAAACTAATTGACAGATAATAAAAAGTAAAGCTCAAAGGTCATCATGCTTATGTGTGATGACCTTTGTTTTTTTAAGGAGGAAAAATATGAGACTCGATAAGTATTTAAAGGTGTCAAGGCTTATAAAAAGACGTACTGTTGCCAACGAGGCTTGTGATGCCGGAAGAGTTACGGTTAACGGTAAGGTTGTAAAGGCTTCCTATGATGTCAAGGTTGGAGATATAGTAGAAATTGCTTTCGGAAATAAAACGGTTAAGGCTGAGATTACTATGATTGCCGAAACAACAAAAAAGGATGAAGCTAAGGAAATGTATAACATACTTTAAAAATAAAGAGCATATTATTCTATATAGGTTTCCTTGTTTCGGAGGTTTATATGGGAGATATTCAATATGCCAAAAACCATAAGCTTACTCTTGATAACAGAAAAAAAGCCGTTATCTACGGAATAACCAATGTTTGTTCTTTTGACACGGATGAGGTAATTCTTGATACAGACATAGGTATGCTTACGATAAAAGGCAAGGATTTACATGTTATAAGACTTGACGTTGATAAGGGAGAACTTGAGATGGCCGGTACGGTAGACAGTCTTCAGTATTCCGAAAATCACAACATCAAAAAAACTGCGTCGGGTATTCTCGGGAGAATGTTTAAATAAATGCTTGAAATAATATATTCTCAAGGGAATATGTTTGTTGTAAGTCTTATAATGGGAATATGTATGGGATTTACTTATGACATATTAAGAAGTATCAGAAAAACTTTTACCCATGTAGATATGCTGGTGGGAATAGAGGACATAATTTACTGGCTTATCTGGACGTGGGTTTTTATAGAAAATATATTCAAATTCAATGATGGAAGCTTCAGAATTTACATATTTATCGTCACATTTACCGGATTATTGATTTATTGTAATACTATAAGTAGGGGTATTGTAAAAATATTCTTCTACATCTTGTGGTTCGTAAAAAAATGTGCCCAAAAACCAAAGAAAATGTTGAAAAATGGCGTATTTTGGTTTAAAATTAAGTTATCTGTTTTAAGAAAAAAGAAATCAAAACGAAGAAATTTTTAAGAAAAGGATGCTTAAATTAAGCAGAGGTAAAACCGGTAATGAGCACACAAAGAAGGAGAAGAAATAAGTCAACAAGAAGACAGTCACGATTTACAAGCTTTTTGATTGTAGTAGCTGTTTTATTTGTTTGTACCATATCGGCTTTAAGAGTTAAAGAACTCCGTGCTCAGGGTAAGGAACTTGCTTATACCGAATCGGTTCTTGAGCAGAAGATTGAAGCGGCAAAGCAGGAGAATGAGGTTTTACTTGCAAGGCAGCAGTATATGCAGACCAACAAATACATAGAGGATGTGGCAAAGGATAAGCTCGGACTTGTATATCCGGATGAGATAGTAATCAAGCCACAACAATAAAAGATGATTTCCCGCTTCGGTTTAATCCGAAGCGGTTTTTTTGTCAATAAAAATATTTCAATACTGTCAGAGTTAGACACCGAAGTGCCGTCTTAAGGGATATAATTTTTAGGCTGATACAGATTTATTTTGGAGGGATGGTATGAAGATATCAAATGCTTTTAGAGGATTGGAAATGGCAGCGGCGGGTTTTTTTGTTGGCAGAGCATTTGTAGCTGGGATTAATCCGTTTGCGGTTGGTTTTTTGACCGCGGCGTGCCTCACAGGAGAGAATGTATGGCTGATTATTATCGGACTGACAGGTGGAATGGCTACTACAGGTTCCGTGTACAAAGCATTTGAATACGGAATAGTAATGCTTATGATAATGATTTTATTTGAGATTAAAAATACAATTAATATAAGAGGCAGAAATTTTCTGTCGGCATTTATTGTAAGTGTTTTACTTGCTATCGGAGATTTGGTGACGGGTTCTTTTTTTGAAAAAGATATAAATTATTGGGAAATAATTATTTCCTCGATTATACTGTTTGCTTCCGTAATAATATTTATAAAGGGTATGGAAGGAATAAGAACGGATTATATGAGCGTCGTTACGGATAATGAAACGGCAATCGGAATAATTGCAATTTCAGCCGCAGTATTGTACGGTATGCCTCTTTTTGTAGGAAATATAGTTGTTGCCCAAAGCTTTGTTATTTTTTCCGTTCTTTATACACTATATAAATTCGGATTCGGAATAGGTCTGGCGTGGACGGTAATTTCAAGTGCAATATTAAGTGCTAAGAGCGGTGAAACCGAATATCTTGTTGCGCTTGTTATAACGGCAATCACCGTGTATGCTTTTAATGTTTTTTTTGACGGAGGAAGGTTGCTTTTTGCTGTTTTGTACCTTGTTATATATTATACGGCAGGTTTTACCCTTTATGATATTTTGTTAACGGGTGAGGGGCAGATGGCGGTTTTATCCGCGCTTCTTGTTTTTGTTCTTGCTCCGGCTAAAATGATGCTCAGTGTAGATGAAAAGGCTAATTATTATGAACCTGTCGGAAGCTCTCCGGAATGGGGAAGACTTGTTGTAAACAGAGTTAACAGTCTTGCGGATGCATTTAAAAGAATTGAATATACCTTTGCAGGTGACACCGGTTCGGGTATAGGCTTTAATGATGTGGGTTTAATTATTGAGAATTTCACAAATCAGCTAAATGAGCTTGTACCCATAAGAAAGACAATTGAAGCGGAAATTGTTGATGAACTTTCAAAAAGAGGCGTTATGGTAAAAAATATAATGCTTATAAAAAATCAGGACGAACATTACGAGGTATATATTAATGCAAGAGTAAGACGTGGAAGCCTTGTGGCGGCGGATACGGTAAAAAGAATCGTTGAGGATAAGATGAAAGTGAGACTTTTGCTAAAGGATGAAAGCCAAGGTATAGTAAGCCGTAACTATGGAATGTTGTGTATGACGGAAAAACCGGATTTTAGATGTGAAACTGCAGTAAGAAGGCTTAGCAAATATGAAGATGAGATATCCGGGGATAATTTTTATATAGGTGATATACATAACGGACAGAAGCTGTTACTTATATCCGATGGAATGGGAAATGGCGAAAATGCTTCAAGGGACAGTAACCGAGTAATTGATTCATTAGAGGAACTGCTGAATGCGGGATTCGACAAAGAGATGTCAATTAAGGTTGTTAACTCTTATCTTGCGGATAAAAATAAGGGTGAAAGCTTTTCGACTCTTGATATGATGATAATTGATTTGTACTCCGGATGTGGCAGGATATATAAGCAGGGGGCGGCAACAACCTTTGTAAAAAGAGGCGGATGGATTGAGATGATAAAGTCAACCTCACTTCCGGTGGGAATTGTTCCTGATGCCGTGTGTGAAAAGTGTATGAAAAAGCTTTATTCAAATGATATGATTGTTATGGTAAGTGACGGAATGCTGGAAAGCATATTATTTGAAAATAAAGAGGATTATATGAGGGAGCTTATGCTTAATTCGGATGCGGTTACTCCGGATGAGCTTGCAGATGAGATAGTTGATAATATCAAATCTCTCGGAGGGAACAGACTTAAGGACGATGCCACTATTATAGTATGTAAAATTGTTAAAAGTTTGTGACAGGTATATACTTTAAAGCCTTGCTATGTTATTATTTTACAATGGTTCATTATATATGGGGAAAAGGATACAAATGAAAAAAACAGAGTTTTATGTCAAAGAATATATAAAAAGTTATGATATGATAGATGAGGGTGAAAGGGTTTTGGTCGGTTTATCCGGAGGAGCTGATTCAGTCTGCCTTTTGTGCGTTTTAAAAAGACTTGGAACAGATGTTACGGCGGTCCATATCAATCATGGAATAAGGGGTAAAGAGGCGGATGACGACGAGGAATTCTGTCGTAAGCTTTGTGAGGATATGAAGATTCCTTTTGCTGTATTTCATAAGGATATAAAGGCTCTTGCGATTGAAGAAAAGCTTACTGTGGAAGAAGCAGGAAGAAAATACAGATATGAGTGCTTTGAAAATCAGGCTTTAAAATTCGGTGCAACCAAGATTGCGGTTGCACATAATAAAAATGACTTTGTCGAGACGGTTATTTTTAATATGACAAGAGGTACAGGCTTAAACGGATTATCGGGAATAAAGCCCGTAAGAGACAATATTATTCGCCCGTTGCTTGGCGTGGAAAGATGTGAGATAGAGGATTATCTGGGAGAGCTTGGGCAAGAATACAGAATTGATTCCACAAATCTCTCAAAGGATTATGACAGAAATAAAATAAGGCATATAGTGATACCGACTTTGCTTGAACTTAATCAGGGAGCCGTAAAGCATATATATGAAATGGCGATGGAGGCACAAGAGGATTACGGTTTTATAAAGGAAACAGCGGATAAAGAGTATAAAAGGCATACGGTAGAGATAAAGAAAAAAGAATCCGTTACCCTTTTTACAGATGATTTTGATATGCTGTCATTGCCTGTAAAGGAGATAATCATTCATGAGGCAATTGCAGATGTGGCAGGAAAGAAAAAGGATATAACAAGACAGCATATTGACGGTATTTTGGAGCTGGTTAATAAGGATACAGGCAAATCGGTTATGCTTCCTTATGGAATCAGAGCAAGGATAAGCTATGGAAAGCTTATAATAACCAATACCGATTATCCGTCGGAAGAAATTTATTATGAGATTAATAAGAACATGTTTGAATATGGTACGAAATGTAAAATATCTGAAGAAGAAAGTATTGAATTGTGGGTCGAGGATAGAAAACCGGACACAGAGATTATAAAAAATAACTATACGAAAATGGCAGATTATGATAAAATAAAAGATACTCTTTGTATAAGAACGCCTAAGGACGGGGATTATATAATAATTGATAGCAAAGGTAACAAAAAAAAGCTGACAAGGGTATTTATTGACGGAAAGACTGATCGTGAGAGAAGAATCACATGGCCTGTTGTTGCATTGGGCAGTGAGATAATATGGGCGGTCGACTTAAGATACAGTGAAGCGTTTAAGGTGGATGACAATACAAAAAAAATATTATATATCAAGTACGATAAAAAAGAATGATACTTATACAAAGCCTGTGATAAAAAGATGATATGCAAAGGAGAGTGATACTATGGAGAAAATCGGTGTTTTAATCAGTGAGGAAAAGGTAAATGCAAAGATTGTTGAAATGGCTGAAAAGATAAGCCGCGAATATGAGGGAAAAACGGTTCATCTTATCGGTGTTCTTAAGGGAAGCGTATTTTTTATGTGTGAGCTTGCAAAGCGTATAACCATACCAGTAACCTTGGACTTTATGTCAGTAAGCAGCTACGGCAACGGAACAACCTCTTCGGGAGTTGTAAAGCTTATAAAGGATCTTGATGAAAGCATAGAAGGACGGGAAGTAATTCTTGTTGAGGACATAATGGATTCGGGAAGAACATTATCTTATCTGGTTAAGATTTTAAAGGAAAGACATCCGGCAAGCTTCAAGGTTATTACTCTTTTGGATAAGCCTTCAAGGCGTGTGGTTGATATAGAACCCGATATGACCTGCTTTGAGATACCGGATAGATTTGTGGTGGGATACGGACTTGATTGTGCACAAAAATACAGAAATCTGCCTTATATAGGCGTTATTGAAGAATAGATATACTATGGATAAGGAAAGGAGCGAAAAATGAAAAATAGCATCAGAAGAGGACTGGGATTTTATCTTTTATTATTTTTTATAGGCTTTTGCATAGTCCTTTGGCTGCAGAACAGAAGTCAGCAGACAGATACAACATATACGATAGATAATTTCAAAAGTGATATAAACGAGGAATTAATAAGTGATGTTGATATATATCAAAATAGTGAAATACCGACAGGTTCGGTAACTATAACATATACCAGCGGTGCTACATTGGAATTTTATGTATCCGATGTCAACACTGTTCAGGAAATAGTCATGAACAGGAAGAGCGGACAGGTAAATATGAGCCTGTATGATGTTCCGAGACAGAGTGCATTTTGGACATGGATGCCTGTTATAGTCGGAGTGATACTTTTGGTAGAGCTTATGGTTGTCCTTATGGGCGGCGTCAGCGGCGGTGGAGCCGGAGGCGGCGGAAGCGGTGGAAGAGTTATGAACTTTGGTAAGAGCCGCGCCAGAATGATGACTGAAAAAGATCAGAAATTTACATTTAAAGATGTTGCCGGACTTGAGGAAGAAAAAGAGGATATGGCAGAGATAGTTGACTTCCTTAAGGAACCTAAGAAATACAATGACCTGGGTGCAAGAATTCCTAAGGGTGTTCTTCTTGAGGGCCCTCCGGGAACAGGTAAGACACTTCTTGCCAAGGCAGTTGCCGGTGAAGCGGGTGTACCGTTCTTTTCTATTTCCGGTTCCGACTTTGTAGAAATGTTTGTCGGTGTCGGAGCATCACGTGTAAGAGATTTATTCGAGGATGCAAAGAAAAATTCACCTTGTATAGTTTTCATAGATGAGATAGATGCGGTTGCAAGAAAAAGAGGCTCAGGTCTTGGCGGCGGTCACGATGAGCGTGAGCAGACCTTGAATCAGCTCCTTGTTGAGATGGATGGATTCGGAACCAATGAGGGAATCATAGTTCTTGCCGCAACCAACAGAGTAGATATACTTGACCCTGCCATTCTTCGTCCGGGACGTTTTGACCGAAAGGTTATGGTTGGAAGACCGGATGTTAAGGGTAGAGAAGAGATACTTAAGGTACATGTAAGAAATAAGAAGCTTGCAGATGATATAGATTTGCACGAGCTTGCAAGAACTACTGCAGGCTTTGCAGGTGCTGATCTTGAAAACCTTATGAACGAATCTGCTATCAGCGCTGCTAAGAATAACAGACCGTACATCACCAAGGATGATGTTGACAAGAGCTTTATAAAAATAGGAATCGGCGGAGAGAAAAAGAGCCGTCTTGTGCCTGAAAAGGAAAGAAAGATTACCGCTTATCACGAATCAGGTCATGCAATATTATTCCATTTGCTTTCAGAGGTTGGTCCGGTAAGACTGGTTTCAATTATTCCTAACGGACGAGGAGCCGGCGGATATACCATGCCGCTTCCGGAAAACGATAATGTATTCAATACAAAAAAGAAGATGCTTCAGGACATACAGGTAAGCTTCGGCGGAAGAATCGCTGAGGAATTAATCTTTGATGATGTGACCACAGGAGCATCACAGGATATAAAGCAGGCAACCGAAACTGCACGTGCCATGGTTATTAAGTATGGTTTTTCCGAAAAAGTCGGACTTATCAATTATGAAATAAATAACGATGAAGAAGTATTCCTCGGAAGAGACCTCGGACATTCAAGAAATTACAGTGACAAAATGGCTAAGACCATTGATGAAGAGGTAAGAAGAATAATTGATGAGTGCTATAATGAGGCAAAGAGAATAATCATGGAAAACATGGATGTTCTTCATAAATGCGCAAATTTACTTCTTGAGAAGGAGCGTATCGAAAGAGACGAGTTTGAGTCATTATTTGTAGGCAATTAGACAAAATGCACAAAAAATGAAGTTATAATTTAGTGAAAGTTTTGTCTAATGATTAAAAGTTATGTGCATACTGCATAAAAAAATTTTTATAAAAATTTAAAAGTTGGATACACTTTTTAACGAATATGAGTATAATAATACTTGTAACCCCCAATACATTATATAGTTTTTTGCTACACCCCATAAGTAACAAAATACCTTCTCCGAAGAGGACAGTCGTTCGTTGACTGTCCTCTTCTCCTTTTGTTTTCTTTTTATATACAAGCTGGCAAGCTTCGTATAAGTTCGCGAAGGAAAATCAGAGATTTTCACGCTCACTTATCCTGTTTGGAGATAGGTGGGTTGGCGGGGATTGGTCTTTTTTCTTTATTTGTTATCTGAAATATTCTGAAAGGTCGATTTACACCATTTTTACACCACTTTTTACTTGAAAAATGATGGTTTACACCCAATTTTTACTGAAAAATATGCAATATATATGTTTTGATAAGATAAAGATAGGATTATATCTGAAATATTAGTGAAATATGATTACAATACATTATGATTGTGTTGGGGAATCTAAATTACTTAAATCATCAATAATCTGCTGGATATGTGCAACTTGTGATGTTGTTAAATATGAAACATCTATTATTTTTCTGCTTGTATCTAATTCTAAAAGAAAATCAACTGAACAATGAAAGAAAATAGCAATCTGTTTTACCAATTCAACAGATGGCTGAATATTATCGTTTTCCCAATTGCTTACAGATTGTTTTGTTACATTTAAAGCACTTGCTAATTCAACTTGAGATAAACGATTTGCTAATCTTAATTCTTTTATTCTTTCTCCAAGCATTTTTACACCTCCAACTTACTATATACAATACTAAAGTATTGACAAAATTGACAAAATACAAAAGTATTGTTATAATTGACGTAAATGATTATGTGAGAAATCGGGTAATATT